>JBAUJK010000134.1:0-14547 GCA_049683695.1 Burkholderiaceae bacterium | reverse complement strand
TGGTATTTCCCGCGGGCGGCCGGCGCCGATGCGCGGGGGCGCGCGGCGCCGAAGCCGCCGGTGTTCATCGTGGTGGAGCCGTTTACCGTCAACCTGACGCCGGGCGAGGCCGGCGACCAGTATCTGCAGGTGGCGCTGACGCTGCAGGTGGCCGACCAGGCGCAGGTGGACCGCATCAAGCTGTACATGCCGCAGGTGCGCAGCCGGTTGCTGATGCTGCTGTCGAGCAAGAAAGCGAGTGAAATCTCCAGTGTCGAGGGCAAGAAGAAGCTGTCCGAGGAAATCATCGCCCAGGTGACGGAGCCGTTCATCGCCGGCGGCGACCCGCAGTTGGTGTCGGACGTATTCTTCACCTCTTTCGTGATCCAGTAAGACCAGAGCGAGGCCATGGCCGACAATTTTCTTTCCCAGGAAGAAGTCGATGCGCTGCTGAAAGGCGTCACCGGCGAACAGGACGAGGTGCGCCCGGAGGAGGACCCGACCGGCATCCGCCCGTACAACCTGGCGACCCAGGAAAGAATCGTGCGCGGCCGCATGCCGACGCTGGAAATCATCAACGAGCGCTTTGCACGCCTGCTGCGCATCGGCCTGTTCAACTTCCTGCACCGCAGCTCGGAAGTGTCGGTCGGGCCGGTGCGGGTCTCGAAATACAGCGAGTTCATCCGCAACCTGGTGGTGCCGACCAACCTCAACCTGGTGCACATCAAGCCGCTGCGCGGTACCGCGCTGGTCGTGTTCGATCCGACCCTGGTGTTTTTGATGGTCGACAACCTGTTCGGCGGCGACGGCCGCTTCCACACCCGGGTCGAGGGACGCGACTTCACGCAGACCGAGCAGCGCATCATTTCGCGCCTCTTGGACATCGTGTTCGAAACCTATGCGAAATCGTGGGAGCCGGTGTATCCGATCTCGTTCGAATACGTGCGTTCGGAGATGAACACGCAGTTCGCCAACATCGCCACGCCGAACGAAGTGGTGGTAGCGACCACCTTCACCATCGAGCTGGGGCAGGTATCCGGCGAGCTGCACTTCTGCACGCCCTACTCGACCATCGAACCGGTGCGCGACCTGCTGACCTCCAGCCTGCAGGGCGAGACGCTGGAGGTCGACAAGCGCTGGATCCGGCTGATGACGCAGCAGATCCAGACCGCCGAGGTCGAGCTGGTCGCCGACCTCGGCAGTGCCCGCGTAACGCTGGGCGACATCCTCAACATGAAGGCCGGCGACGTGATTCCGCTGGCGATTCCGGAAACGGTCGAGGCCAAGGTGGACGGCGTACCGGTGATGGAATGCAGCTACGGCAAGCTGAACGGCCAATACGCGCTGCGCGTGGAAAAGCTGCTGACGCAGGCCAATTCCGAATTCCAAGGAGATGAACATGTCTGACAACGCCGATACCCAGGGCATCACCGACGACGACTGGGGCGCCGCCATGGCCGAGCAGACCCAGGCCGACATCGCCGCCCAGGCCGAAGCCACGGCGCGCGAAGCCAAGGCAACCGCGGCCCAGGTATTCCAGGATTTCGGCAACCCATCGCCGCGCGGCGACACCCACAACGACATCGACTTCATCCTCGACATCCCGGTACAGCTGACGGTCGAGCTGGGCCGCACCAAGATCGCGATCAAGAACCTGCTGCAGCTGGCGCAGGGCTCGGTGGTCGAACTGGATGGCCTGGCCGGCGAGCCGATGGACGTGCTGGTCAACGGCTGCCTGATCGCGCAGGGCGAGGTGGTGGTGGTCAACGACAAGTTCGGCATTCGCTTAACCGACGTCATCACGCCGTCCGAACGCATCCGCAAGCTCAACAAATGAGGTTTTTTCGATTGATCGCGGTGCCGGCAGCGCTGGCACTGGCGGCCTCTGCGCGCGCGGCCGACACCGCCGGCACCATGCCTGCCGCACCCGCCTCGTCCGTTACATCCGCCGTGCCGACCGCCGGCGGCCTGCTGCAGGTGCTGCTCGGCCTGGTCGCGGTGCTGGCGCTGATGGCGGCACTGGCGTGGTTCCTGCGCCGCTTCGGCGTCGCCCGCGGCGGCGCCGATTCGGTGGTCAAGATCGTCGGCGGCGTCGCCGTCGGCAGCCGCGAACGGGTGATGGTGGTCGAAGTCGGCGGCCAGTGGATCGTGGTCGGCGTCGCCGCCGGCCGCGTGTCGGCGCTGGCGACGATGCCGCGCCAGGAAGGCGTGCCGACGCCCGCTGCCGGTGCCGCCGGCGGCAATTTTTCCGCCTGGCTGAAACAGACGATGGACAAGCGCCATGGCAGCTGAGCGCCTTTCCCGCCCCGCCCTGCTGCGCCGCTGGCTGCCGCTGGCGCTGCTGTGCCTGCCGTTGTGGTGCGTGCCCCTTTTGGCAAGTGCCCAGCAGGCCGGGCTGCCAGCCGGCGTGCCGGCCTTCACCAGCACGCCGACGCCCGGCGGCGGCCAGGCCTATTCGCTCAGCCTGCAGACGCTGCTGCTGCTGACCGCACTGTCGTTCCTGCCTGCGGTGCTGCTGATGATGACCAGCTTCACCCGCATCATCATCGTGCTGTCGATCCTGCGGCAGGCAATCGGCACCCAGGGCGCGCCGCCGAACCAGGTGCTGATCGGGCTGGCGCTGTTTTTGACGCTGTTCGTGATGGGGCCGGTGTTCGACCGCATCTACACCGAGGCCTGGCAGCCGCTGCAGGACAACAGCATCACGATGACCGAGGCGCTCGACAAGGGTGCCGCGCCGCTGAAGGAATTCATGATGCGGCAGACCCGCCAGTCGGACCTGGCGCTGTACCTGAAGCTGTCCGACAGCGCGCAGCCGCAGGGGCCGGAAAACGTGTCGCTGCGGGTGCTGGTGCCGGCCTTCGTCACCAGCGAGCTGAAGACGGCGTTCCAGATCAGCTTCGCGATCTTCATCCCGTTCCTGATCATCGACATGGTGGTGGCCAGCGTGCTGATGTCGATGGGGATGATGATGGTGTCGCCGGCGATCGTGTCGCTGCCGTTCAAGCTGATGCTGTTCGTGCTGGTCGACGGCTGGCAGCTGCTGATCGGCTCGCTGGCGCAGAGCTTCTTCTGAGGAAAACGCGATGACTCCGGAAAGCGTGATGACGATGGGCCGCCATGCGGTCGAGGTCATGCTGATGGTCTCGGCGCCGCTGCTGCTGGTGGCGCTCGGCGTCGGCCTGGTGGTCAGCATCTTCCAGGCGGCGACCCAGATCAATGAAATGACGCTGTCGTTCATCCCCAAGCTGGTCGGCATCTTCATCGCGCTGGTGCTGGCCGGGCCGTGGATCCTGTCGGTGATGCTCGACTACATGCGGCAGATGCTGACCGGGATTCCCGGCCTGGTCGGCTAGCGGCGCTTTGCCGCCGGCCGCACCGCCCTTCTTCCGCGCCGCATGATCACGATCACCAGCGCGCAGATGCATGTCTGGATCGCCGGCCTGCTGTGGCCGCTGACGCGCATCCTCGGCCTGTTCATGGTGGCGCCGCTGTTTTCCAACCGCAGCATCCCGGCACGGGTGCGGATCGTGCTCGGCGTGCTGATCGCGCTGATCGTCGCGCCGGCGGTATCAGGCAGCCTGCCGCCGGTCGATCCGATGTCGGCCGCCGGCCTCGTGCTGCTGGCGCAGCAGATGGTGATCGGGTTGGCGATGGGCTTTGCGATGCGCATCGTGTTCGCAGCGGTCGAGATGGCCGGCGAAATGGTCGGGCTGACCATGGGGTTGGGCTTCGCCACCTTCTTCGACCCGCAGTCGCACGGGCGTTCGTCGGCGATCAGCCAGTTCCTGGCGCTCCTGGTGCTGATGATCTACCTGGCGGCCAACGTCCACCTGGTGCTGCTGTCGGTGCTGGTGGAAAGTTTCGCCACGCTGCCGATCGGTGCGCCGCCGGACGGCGGACTGGCCCACCAGCTGGTGCAGTCGGGCAGCCGCATCTTCAGCCTCGGCGTGCAGCTGGCGCTGCCGATGGTGGCGGCTCTGTTGATGACCAACATGGCGCTCGGCATCCTGACCCGGGCCGCGCCGCAGCTGAACCTGTTCGGCATCGGCTTCCCGCTGACACTGACGGTCGGCTTCGTGCTGATCGGGCTGGCGCTGCCGTACCTGGCGACGCCAATGGAGCGGCTGCTGCAGGAAGGGGTCGAACTGGCGCGGCGGATCGCCACGCTGCCGACGCCGTAACGGCATCGAATTTCTTTTGAATTGGGGGTATGCCTCAACTCCACAGGCATGGAGCCCGACACAAGCCGCCATGCATGGGAGTATGTGGAACTACATGAACTGGAACAGCGACAGCCGCGAGGTGTTGACGTAAGCCTGCTGTGCCGCTTCCAGCGTGATCTTCTGCTGCACCAGCCGCGAATAGGCTTCCACCGGGTCGAGGCCGATCAGGTCGGCGATGTTTTCCTGGTACAGGATGTCGCGCGCGCCGCCGGTGTCGTCGAGCGCGTCGATCTCGTTCAGGCGTGAGCCGATCGCCGCACGCACCGTCAGCACGTTGTTCAGCGACTTCTCCATGTTGCCGTTGGCGGTGGCCAGGCCGGCGGTCAGCGCGGCCTTGTCGGCATCGGTAGCGACCGGCGTTTCCAGCAGCGTGATCACATCCTGCAGCGTCTTGAACACGTCTTCGCCGGTGTCGCCATTGCCCTGGAAGATGGTCCGGCCGGTATCAGCCATGTTCATCAGGCGTGACGCCTCCACCTGCAGCTGGCGCTGGCCGTCGTCGCCCTGATACTGGGCGCCGGCGGCGGTGCGGGCGAAGGCCGGGGTCGTGGTCTGGTGGCCGGAAAACAGATAGCTGCCGGCGCCGTCGGTGGTGTTGGCCAGGCCCAGCAATTCGTCGAAACGGCCGCGCAGTTCGATGGCGATCGACGCCCGGTCGGAATCCGACAGGATGCCGTTGCCGGCACCGACCAGCGTCGCCTTGACGCCTTGCAGCAAGGAGGTGACGCCTTGCAGCACGCTCTCTTCCTGGTTCAGCGAAGCCTTGACGTTCTGGCGGTTGGTGCCGTACTGCGCATTGACCGACTGCGCCTGCGACAGGTCGAGCGCGCGCGCCGCGGCCACCGCGTCGTCGGCCGGCGTCAGCACGCGGCGGTTGGTGCTGATCTGCTGCATGGTCTTGTTCAGCGCCGTGTTGAGGTCGCTGATCCGGGCCACGCCGGTCTGGTACAGCATGCTGGTGGAAACGCGCATCGTCTATCCCCTTATCCGCCGAGCGAAAGCAGCGTGTCGAACATCTGGCTGGCGGCCTGCATCATCTTGGCGGCGGCCTGGTAAGCCTGCTGCAGGCGCATGATGTTGGCGGCTTCCTCGTCCAGGTTGACGCCCGACAGCGATTGCTGCTGCGCCTGCGTGGCCGCCAGCAGGTTGCCTTCGGCGGTGCGGTTGACGTCCAGTTCGTGCGTCTTGTTGCCGATCCGGCTGACCAGCTGCGAATACGCGCCCTGGTAGCTGGTGGTGCCGCCGACCAGCGTGTTGGCGGTCTGCAGCGCGGCCAGCTTCAGCGCGTTGGCGTTGTCGCCGACGTTGTTGCTGGGCCGCAGCACGAAGCTGTCAGTGTCCGCCGGCGCGCCGCTGATGGTGAAATCGATGCCATGTGCATTGATCGCGGCGCCATCGTCATACGGCACCGGATCGCCGGCGGCGTAGGTAGTCGCGACGCCGCCCACGGTCACCGTGACCGCGGTCGGCGGCGACACCGTGAAGCTGTTGCTGGCCAGGTCGTACTTGAATTCCAGCGTGCTGCCTGCCGGCAGCGGATTGCCGGCATAGCTGCCGTCGACGCCGCCGACCGCGATCGCGCCGCTGCCGGTATTGCCGCTGCCGACGCCGGACAGCACCGGCGCCGCCGGCACTCCGGCCGCCGCCAGCTTGGTGGTGTCGGAAATCAGTACATTGAACTCGCGGGCGCCGTTGGCGGTGGGCCGGACCAGGAAGCTGTCGCCAGCCGCCAGCGCGCCGGACGCGACGCTGAATTCGACGCCGTCGACCGTCTGCGGCAGCGTCGCATAGCTGCTCGAGCGGCCGTCCGACAGCCGGGTCAGCTTGTAGTTGGCACCGTCGTATTCGAGCCGGTAATCGCTGGCGGTCAGCGCCTTGGAGTCAGTAATGGCGGCACCCACCATCGCACTCGAATTGCCGGTGGCGGCCAGCACCAGCGGCTTGCCGACGGCGAATAGCGCCGTACCCGGCTGGCCGTTCTGGTCCAGCCCTTGCACGTGCTGCGCGTTGACGTTCATCGCCAGCCCGATCGCGACCCGGCCCAGCTCGTTGCGCGCCGTGTCCAGCGACTGCGAACGGAACTCGAACAGGCCGCCGAGCTTGCCGCCGCTCAGGTAGGTTTCCGGCAGCCGCGTCGTGGTGCCGGTGGCCGTCACGTAGCCGACCTGCAGCCGCGACGGATCGTCGACCGCGGCAACCGCGGTCAGCTTGAACGCCTGGCCGCCCATCACCAGCGATTGGCCGTTGCCGATCGAGACGTTGTAGCTGTCGCCCGACCTGCTGACGGTAACCTTCACTTCCTTGCCCAGGTCCGAGATCAGCTGGTCGCGCTGGTCCAGCAGGTCGTTCGGCTGCTGGCCGCCGACGCTGGCCTTCTGGATACGGTCGTTCAGCTGCGCGATCTGGCTGGCGTAGGCGTTGATCGAGGTGATGCTGGCGGTGATCTGGCCGTTGACGTCCTCGTAGCTCGCCGACAGCTGCGCATCCAGGCTCTGAAAGCGCGCCGCCAGCGTCTGCGCCGACGACAGCGCCGACTGCCGCGATTCCGCCATGTTCGGGTAGGCGGACAGGTTCTGGATGCTGCTGAAGAATCCCTGCAGCGCCGGCGACAGGCCGGCGGCGGTATCGGCCAGCACGTTGTCGATGCGGCTGATCTGCGCGTGGTAGGTATCGAGCGCGGTCTTGGCGGTCTGCGACGCGTTCACCTGCGCCGCCAGGAACTGGTCGTAGACGCGCTGGACGGTCTTGACCTCGACGCCCTGGCCGACAAAGCCGAAGCCGAGGTTTTGCGCGATGCCGGTACCCTGGATCACTTCCTGGCGGCTGTAGCCCGGAGTTGCCGCATTGGCAATATTATGACCGGCCGTACTCAATCCGACCTGGGCGGCGTTCAATGCCGTTTTACCGATATTCAGGATATTCGTGCCCATGTCGGCTTCTTCTTTGTACAGATAATCGCAACAACGGCAGCAGCGCCGGAAAACTTTAGAACCGGCAGGCCTGGAGCAGATGCGGCCTGACCTGACTTGCCGATGCCGGCCGCCTTGCCCCCGGCACGGCGTTGCGGCTCCTTGCAATAGCTCGCTATTGCGCGTCGCCGCGCCTTGTGCCAGTGGCAATCCGCCTCGGCCTCGACCAGCCAGTCAGACCGCATCTGCTCTAGCCGGCGAAGGTCTGCGTGATGATGCGGGTCAGCTTGGCCGCGTACTGCGGATCGGTGGCGTAGCCGGCGCGCTGCAGCCCCTGCGCGAAACCCTTGACGTCGCGCGCGTTGGCCAGCACGTTTTCGTAGCGCGGGTTGTCGCGCATCAGGCGCGCATAGTCGCGGAACGAGTCGGCGTAGGAATCGTAGGCGCGGAACTTCTCGACCTTCCTGCGCGGCACGCCATCCACATATTCGGTGGTGGTCGCCTCGACCACCCTGCCCTTCCAACCGGGTCCGGCCTTGATGCCGAACAGGTTGTGGCTCGGGGTACCGTCGGCGCCGGTGATCTGGCGCTTGCCCCAGCCGCTTTCCAGCGCCGCCTGGCCGAGCATGAACTTGGCCGGGATGCCGGTGCTGCGGCTGGCTTCCTCGGCTTCGCCACCGAGCTGGGCAATGAACGCCTGCACGTGCGCCGGCTGTGACGCGTTGGCGGCCGGCGCCGCACCCCAGGCCGGCATCGGATTCGGGCGCGGCGGCAGCGCGCCGGCGCCGCCCGAGATTCCGCTGCGGCCGGGTGCCGGCAGCGGCACCGGCAGCGCGTCGTCGCCGGCGGCCGGCTGGCCGACCGTGTTCGACAATTGCCGGATCAGCACGTCGGCCAGGCCGACGCCCTTCGACGCCATGCTCTGGCTCAGCTGCTGGTCCAGCATCGAGGTAAACATCCGGCTCTGCTCGTTGTCGAACATGCCGTCCTGCGGCGTCGCCGCGCGCATGCTCTTCATCACCATGTTCATGAACAGCGCCTCGAACTGGCGCGCGGTGGCCTTCAGCGCCTGCGGCGAATTCTGCCGCGCCGCCTGACGCAGGTCCTCGACACCCTTGCTGTCGATCGCAAGGCGGTCGGAGAAGTTGTTGGCGGCGTTGAGCATGTGGTTTCTATGGTTGCATGTCGCCCCGCGAAGGCGGGAGCGACACGGGATCAAATGATTTCCAGTTCCGCGCGCAGCGAACCGGCCGCCTTCATCGCCTGCAGGATCGCCACCAGGTCCTGCGGTGTCGCGCCGATCGCGTTCAGCGCCTTGACCACGTCGGCCAGCGAGGCGCCGCCCTTCAGCAGCATCACCTTGCCCGGTTCCTTGTTGATCTCGATCTGCGAGGTCTGGGTCACCACCGTCTGGCCGCCAGAGAACGGCGCCGGCTGGCTGATGACCGGCTCGGAATTGATCACCACCGACAGGTTGCCGTGCGAAACGGCGCAGGTTTCCAGCGTCACCGCCTGGTTCATCACCACCGAGCCGGTGCGTGCGTTCAGGATCACCTTGGCCACCATCTGCGCCGGCATCACGTCCAGGCTTTCCAGCGCGCCGAGGAAGGCGACCCGCTCGTTGCTGTCGGCCGGCGCCCGCACCTGGATCACGCGGCCGTTCTGCGCCGCCGCGACGTTGGCGCCGAACCGACTGTTGACCGCCTGCACCACCCGGCTGGCAGTGGAAAAGTCGTTGTCATGCAGCTCCAGGCTGATCATGCCATCCTGGCCGACCGCGCTTGGCACCGCGCGCTCGACGGTGGCGCCGGCCGAGATGCGGCCCACGCTCAGGTGGTTGATCTGCTTCGAGCTGCCGCTGGCGGCGGCACCGGCGCCGCCGACCACCACGCTGCCCTGCGCCATGCCGTAGATCTGGCCGTCGGCGCCCTTCAGCGGCGTCATCACCAGCGTGCCGCCGCGCAGGCTCTTGGCGTTGCCCATCGACGACACCGTGACGTCGAGCTGCTGTCCCGGCTGCGCGAACGGCGGCAGCGACGCCGTCACCATCACCGCCGCCACGTTCTTCAGCTGCATGCGGTTGGCCGCCGGCAGGTTCACGCCCATCTGCTGCAGCATGCTGATCACGCTCTGCACCGTGAACGGCGTCTGCGTGGTCTGGTCGCCGCTGCCGTCCAGCCCGACCACCAGCCCGTAGCCGACCAGCTGGTTCTGCCGCACGCCCTGGATGCTGGCCAGGTCCTTCAGGCGCTCCGCCTGCGACGCCGGCGCCGCCAGCAAGCCGGATACGCACAGCGCCGCCAGCAACAGCGCACGGCCAGCGGCGAAGGGTTTGTTGCGAGCCATTTCGATTCCTTCCGTTCAGTTCTTGCTACAGCGGCATCACGCTCAGGAAGAAGCGTGCCAGCGCGCTCATCATCTCGGCCTTGTCGACGTTGGTGTTGGTGCGGTATTCGACGCGGGCGTCGGCCACCTGGGTCGACGGCACGATGTTGCCGGCGGCGACGTTGTCCGGGCTGATCACGCCGGAGAAGCGGATGTATTCGGTGCTCTTGTCGAGCGCGATCTGCTTCTCGCCGCTGACCACCAGGTTGCCGTTGGGCAGCACGTCGACCACCGTGACGGTGATGGTGCCGGTGAAGTTGTTGTTGGAATTGACGCCGCCCTTGCCTTCGAACTTGCTGGAGGCGCTGCCGCCAAAGCCGAGGCTGTTGACCGTGCTGGCCGGCGCGCCGAACAGCCTCGATACCGAGAAGCTGCTGCTGCCGGTCTTGCTGCCGCTGCTGTTGGCATTCTTGCCTGCGGCGGTCTTTTCGACGATGGCGATGGTGATGATGTCGCCGACCATGCGTGCGCGTCGGTCCTCGAACAGCGGCCGGTAGGCCGCGCTCTGGAAGATCGCGCCGTTGGCGGCGGCCGGCACCGGTACCGGATTGGGGCGCACCGAGGTCGGCTGCATCACGATCGTCTCCGGCACGGTGGCGCAGCCGGCGGCGAACAGGACGGCGACGAACGCCAAGGACAGCGAGGTTTTCATGTCGGCTCCGGGGTGCGGGATCAGATCTGCGACAGGCGCTGCAGCATCTGGTCGGACGTGGTGATCGCCTTGCTGTTGATTTCGTAGGCGCGCTGGGTCTGGATCATGTTGACCAGTTCCTCGACCACGTTCACGTTCGAGGTTTCGACGTACTTCTGCACCAGCGTGCCGGTACCGTTCTCGCCCGGCGTCTCGATGTTGGGCGTACCCGAGGCGGCGGTTTCGATGTACAGGTTTTCGCCGCGGCTTTCCAGCCCGGCCGGGTTGATGAAGGTGGCCAGCTGTAGCGCGCCGATCTGCACCGGCTGCACCGCACCGGCCTGGGTCACCGAGACCGTGCCGTCGCGGCCGACGGTCAGCGAGGTGGCGCCGTCCGGAATCTGGATCGCCGGCTGCACCACGAAGCCGCTGGAGGTGACCAACTGGCCCTGGTTATCGGTCTGAAACGAGCCGTCGCGTGTATAGGCGGTGGTGCCGTCCGGCAGCAGCACCTGGAAAAAGCCGGCGCCCTGGATCGCGACGTCCTTGTCGTTGCCGGTCTGCTGCAGGTTGCCCTGGGTGTGGATGCGCTCGGTCGCCACCGGCCGCACACCGGTGCCGAGCTGCAGTCCGGATGGCAATTGCGTCTGCTGCGACGATTGCGCGCCCGGCTGGCGCAAGTTCTGGTACAGCAAGTCCTCGAACACCGCGCGCGAGCGCTTGAAGCCGGCGGTGCTGACGTTGGCCAGGTTGTTCGAGATGACGTCCATCTGCGTCTGCTGCGCATCCAGGCCAGTCTTCGAAATCCATAATGAGCGAATCATTGCTTTCTCCGTATCCGCGGCGCCGCGCTCGCGATCGAGCGCTGCCCGCGGAAGATTGTGCGCGCCATGCGCTTAACTCAAAGCCAGGAGCTGGGCCGCTTTATTGGCGTTGGTCTCGGCGTTCTGCATCAGTTTCATGTGCATGTCGAACTGGCGCGCCAGGCTGATCATGTTGACCATCGCGTCGACCACGTTGACGTTGCTGCCTTCCAGCGTGCCGCCGATCAGCGCCACGTTGCCGTCGGCTTCCGCCTCGCCGCCGTCCTTCAGCCGGAACAGGCCATCGCCGCCGCGCACCAGCGACTCCGGCGCCGGATTGACCAGCTTGATCCGTCCCAGCTCGTTGACCGCGTTCTTGTCGTTGGTGGTCGGCACCGCCGATACGGTGCCGTCGCGCGCGATCTCGATCGCGGTGTCGGGCGGCACGCTGATCGGGCCGCCGTCGCCCAGCACCGGCAAGCCGTTCTGGGTTTGCAGCACGCCGTTTTCCGACAGTTTCAGGCTGCCGTGGCGGGTATACGCTTCCGAGCCGTCCTCCAGCTGCACCGCGAACCAGCCCTCGCCCTGCAGCGCGACATCCAGTTCGCGCCCGGTATGCTGCAGCGCGCCGGGCGTGAAGTCGCTGCCGGTGGTGGCATCGACCACGAAGGCGCGCGTCGGCAGTGCCGCACCCTGCACCGGCACCGCCCGGAAGGCGTCGATCTGTGCGCGAAAGCCGGTGGTGTTGGCGTTGGCCAGGTTGTGCGACACCGTCGCTTGCTGCTCCAGGATGTGCTTGGCGCCGGTCATCGCGGTATAGATCAGGCGGTCCATGGTCGATCTCCCAGTCGTCTATCGGCGCCTAGCGCAGGTTGGTCAGGGTCTGCATGATCTGGTCCTGGGTCTTGATGGTCTGCGCATTGGCCTGGTAGGCGCGCTGTGCGGTGATCATGTTGACCAGTTCGGCGGTCAGGTCGACGTTGGAATCCTCGACCGCGTTCGATTGCAGCGTACCGAGCGTGCCGGTGTTCGGCGCGCCGGTCAGCGGCACTCCGGACGCCACCGTCTCGCCCCACAGGTTGTTGCCGAGCGGCTGCAGCCCGTTCGGGTTGGCGAAATTGGTCAGCGTGACCTGCCCCAGGAGCCAGGTCTGGCCATTGGTGTACTTGCCGAGCAGGCTGCCGTCGGGACCGATGTCGAAGCCGGACAGGCGGCCGGACGCATAGCCGTTCTGCGTCGCCGCGCTGCTGCCGAAGGCGGAGCCGTATTGCGTGGTACCGATGAAATCGACCGCCACCGTCTGCGGCGAGGTGGCGCCGCCGCCGATGTCGAGCGTGAACGAACGTAGCGCGCGCAGCGGTGGCGTGCCTGGCGCGTCCGGAACCAGCACGCCGTCGGTGGTGAATTCGAAGGTGCCGATCGGCACCGGAGCGGCCGGCGGCGTATAGCCGACCGGCACGCCGTCGAGGGAGGCGAACATCGCCCATTCGCCATTCCCGGTGGCCGGTGGCACCGGGCCGGTCTTCACGTAATAGGTCTGCAGCGAATGGACATTGCCCAGGCTGTCGTAGATCGGCAGCGGCGTCGACCACGCATAGGTGGCCGGGTCGTTCATGTCGAAGTTGGCCGGGTCCAGCACCGTCGCGCGCGAATCCAGCGTCAGCACCATGCTGCCCCCGGTCGACGGCCTGGGCGGAATGTCCGCAGTATCGATGTGGATGTCGACCAGCTTGCCGGTATCGAGTATCGGCAGGCCGGTGGCGGTGTTGAGCACCGTGCCATAGCCGGTCAGCCGCGCATAGCCCTGGCTCGGATTGACGATGTAACCCTTGTCGTCGAGCTGGAACTGGCCGTTGCGGCCGTACATCACGGTGCCGTTGCTGACCATGCGGAAGAAGCCGCCGCCCTTGATCGCGACGTCGAGCGGGTTGTTGCTGGAGCTGATGTTGCCTTGCGTGAATTGCTGCGACACGTTGGTGACGGTGACGCCGATTCCGGCGACCGAGGCGCCGGCACCGTTCATCGAATTGGCGTACATGTCGGCGAACTGGGCCTGCCCCAGCTTGAAGCCGACCGTCCCCGAGTTGGCAACGTTGTTGCCGATGACTTCCAGATTCCTGGCCGCCGCGTTCAGACCGCTCAACCCCTGTTGAAAACTCATTTTTTCACTCCCGTTTCAAAGTCTTGCGCAAGGCTCGGATTTCAGATGATTTGCCGGATGTCGGCCAGGCCGACGCTGCCCGCCAGCGGCAGGTTGAGCAGGATGCCGCCCGGTCCGGTGGAAACGCTGGCGACCTGATCGAACGCCAGCGCGGTCGCCGTCGCGCTCTGGCCGCCGCGGACGGCGGTCACCTCGAAGGTGTAAAGGCCGTTCTCGAGTTGATTGCCGTCGTTGTCCGTACCGTCCCACAGCGCCGGCAGCGCACCGGCCTGCTGCGGCCCCAGATTGATCTGGCGCACCGCGTTGCCGTTGGCATCGCGGATCGTGACCTGGACATCGTCGACGGCACCGGGCAGCTCGATGCCGAACACGCCCTTGCCGTCATGCAGCGCCAGCGTCGAGCCCGGCACCAGAACGCCGCGGCCGATCATGCTGGCCGCCTGCAGCGACTGGTTGGCCTGCTGGCTGGCCACCAGCGACGCCACCGTCGTGTTCAGCTTTTCGATGCCGGTCACGGTCGACAGCTGCGCCATCTGGCTGGTGACCTGCGCGTTGTCGAGCGGATTCAACGGATCCTGGTTCTTCATCTGTGTCACCAGCAGCTTCAGGAAGCGGTCCTGGGTCGCCGCCGCGTCGTCCACGGCGCCGCCGCTGGAGGCGGGGTTCATCGCCGCCAGCAGGCTCGGGGATACCGTGTTGTTCTGTACCGTCGTCATCGAGGTTTTCCTTCAGGTGATTGGCGCCGCCGGCGCCGGGAACCGGCCGCGCGTCACTGGCCGATGGTCAGGGTCTTCAGCAGCATGGTCTTGGCTGCGTTCATGGTTTCGACGTTGGTCTGGTACGAGCGCGAGGCGGAAATCATGTTGACCATTTCCTCCACCGTATTCACGTTCGGCATCGCCACGTAGCCGTTGGCGTCGGCCAGCGGATGCTTGGGGTCGTATACCTGGCGCCCGGGCGCGGCATCTTCGACCACCTGCTGCACCTTGACGCCGGAAGCGGCGGTGCCGGCCACCGGCACCGCCTCGAACACCACCTGCTTGGCCTTGTACACCTGGCCGTCGGAACTGGTGACGCTGTCGGCGTTGGCGAGGTTGCTGGCGACCGTATTCAGGCGCTGCGCCTGCGCGCTCATGGCGGAACCGGCGACGTTGAAGATATTGAATAGCGACATGCGTATGCTCCCGGATGTTGGCGCGGCGCTCAGCCCTGGATCGCCGCCAGCAGATTGCGGATCTGCATGCTGACCACCGTCAGCCCGGCCTCGTAGCGCAGCGCGTTGTCGGTGAACTGGTTGCGTTCGACGTCCATGTCGACGGTATTGCCGTCGACGTTGCCCTGCGCGATGCTGCGATACAGCAGCGGTGCGCCGCCGATGGTGGCACCAGTGGCGCCGCCGTCGAGGTGCGCGCCGGCGGTCTTCGCCAGCGTCGGCGCCGGCCCGCCCTTGCCC
>JBAUJK010000133.1:0-6138 GCA_049683695.1 Burkholderiaceae bacterium | reverse complement strand
TGACCAGTTCGGTGCCGGTTTCGACCTTGTCGACCGAATCGTCGATCAGCGTCTTGATTTCCTTGGCGGCGGCGGCCGAGCGCTGCGCCAGGTTGCGCACTTCGGACGCCACCACCGCAAAGCCGCGGCCCTGCTCGCCGGCGCGCGCGGCTTCGACCGCCGCATTCAGCGCCAGGATATTGGTCTGGAACGCGATGCCGTCGATGACGCCGATGATGTCGACGATCTTTTTCGACGACGCATTGATTGAGCCCATCGTGTCGACCACTTGGGCGACGACAGAGCCACCCTTTTCGGCGACGCTGGACGCCGACACCGCCAGCTGATTGGCTTGCCGGGCATTGTCGGCATTCTGCTTGACGGTGGAGGTCAGTTCTTCCATCGACGATGCGGTTTCTTCAAGGGAACTGGCCTGTTGTTCGGTGCGCGACGACAGGTCGGCATTGCCGGCGGCGATCTGGCTGGAGGCGGTGGCGATCGCATCGGTGCCGCTGCGCACCTGGCCGACCACCTGGGCCAGGCTGGCATTCATGTCTTTCAGCGCGTGCAGCAGCTGGCCGGTTTCGTCGCGGCCGGCGGCGTCGATTTCCAGCGTCAGGTCGCCGCCGGCGACGGTGCTCGCCACCGACACCGCCTGCTGCAGCGGCCGCGTGATGCTGCGCGAAATCAGCCAGGCGCACAGCGCGCCGAGCGCCAGCGCCAGCGCGCCCAAGGCGATCAGCAGCAGCCGGCCGGTGCGATGGTGCTCGTCGATTTCGGCCGCGGCCTGGTCGATCCTCTGCTTCTGATACGCCTTCAGCTCGCCGATGCTGTCGACGTAGGCCTTGACCGCTGGCGTCAGATGGGTATTGACCCGGGCCTGGGCGTCGGAATATTCGTATTCGGCCTTCAGCTTCAGCACCGCGTCGCGCTCCTGCAGGTAGGCGGCATCCGCCGCCTGGATTTGCTGCATCAGCTGCTTGCCCTTGGGGGTATCGATCAGCTTGTCCAGTTGCTGCCGGATCTGCTGGATCTGCTTGGTGGAGGCGTTGATCTCGGCCAGGTATTCCTTTTCGAGAGCCGGTTCGGAAGTCTTGGCCAGCGCGATCGTGCGCACGCTGTTGGCGGTGGTTTCCAGCACCCAGTCGGACGCCAGCCGTTCTTCCGCCAGCGTGCGTTCAGTCATGGTCTGGGCCGCATCGCCGATGCTGTTCAGGCGCCAGACGCCAACCACGCTCATCAATGCCATCAGCGCCAGCACCGACGCAAAGCCGAGCCCCAGGCGCATGCCGATTTTGAAATTTTTCATGATTCCCAGTATTACGAATGAAGAAAGTTGCTTCGTTTGTGAAAACCGCCGCGGGATTACGCTGAGTGATGCAGACGAGGTGACGTCGACAGCGATGTCAATGCAACGAAATCGGTGCCGAACGAAGAGGCGAGCACATCCGAAAATAATTCCGTACAGCAATATAGTTCCTATCGGCAATATTACCGGGAACTGTAGGGAAGCGTCGTGGAATTTTTCCCGCGCGCCGCCGCTGGCGCGACGCGCGGTGTCCGGCGTGCGGATGCCGGCTCAGGTCATCCGGCCCTTGGCCAGCGGCGGATTCTTGGCGAAATACTTGCGAATGCCGTTCAGGATGGCGGCGGCCATCTGCTCCTGGTAGCGCTCGTCGGTCAGCTTGGCTTCTTCTTCCGGGTTCGAGATGAACGCGGTTTCGATCAGGATGCTGGGGATGTCGGGCGCCTTCAGCACCGCGAAGCCGGCCTGTTCGACCGCGCCCTTGTGCAGCTTGTTGATGCCGCCGATCTCGCCCAGCACTTCGCGCCCGAGCTTCAGGCTGTCGCTGATCTGCGCCGTGGTCGACAGATCCAGCAGCACGCTCGCCAGTTGCCGGTCCTTGGTCTGGATGTTGACGCCGCCGATCAGGTCGGCGGCGTTTTCCTTGCTGGCCAGCCAGCGCGCGGCGGTCGAGCTGGCGCCCTTTTCGGACAGCGCGAACACCGAGGCGCCGCGCGCGGTTGGCTGCACGAAGGCATCGGCGTGGATCGAGACGAACAGGTCGGCCTGCACCTTGCGCGCTTTTTGCACGCGCACGTGCAGCGGCACGAAATAGTCGGCGTCGCGCGTCAGCATCACGCGCATGTTCGGCTGTTCTTCGATCTTGCGCTTCAGGCGGCGGGCGATCGCCAGCACCACGTCCTTTTCGCGGCTGCCGCCGCGGCCGATCGCGCCCGGATCCTCGCCGCCGTGGCCGGGATCGAGCGCGATGGTGATCATGCGCGTGGTCTGCGGGTGTGTCTTGATCGACTTCGGGTCGGCGGCGTCGGGCTTGGCTTCGGCCAGCGGCGGCTGCGTCAGCTCGTCGGACCACTGGCCCTTCTTGATCAGTTCGGCGATCGGATCGAGTTCCTGCACCGGGTACAGGTCGAACACCAGCCGGTGCCGGTACTGGCCGGCCGGCGCCAGCGTGAATACCTGCGGCCGGACTTCTTCCTTCAGGTCGAACACCAGCCGCACCACGCCCGGTCGGTTCTGGCCGACCCGCACCTGGCGGATGTAGGGATCGTTGGGCTGGATCTTGGCGACCAGTTCCTTCAGCGTCGGGTTCAGGTCGAGGTCTTCGATGTCGACCACCAGCCGTTCCGGATTGTTGATCGTGAAGTGGCTGACCTTCAGGTTGCTGTCGTTTTCCAGCGTGACGCGGGTGTATTCGTCCGACGGCCAGACACGCACCGCGAGGATTTGCGCGGCCCGCGCCGGCAGCGGCGCGAGCATCGAGATCAGGAGGGTGCTGCCGGCCTGCAGCAGGGTGCGGCGGCGGCTGCCGCGCGGATTCAGAGGTTGGGAGCGAAGTGCAGGCGGTCGAGGCATTGCAGACCCTTGTCGGACAACGCATGCAATTCTACCTCACGACTTTCTCCGCAGACAGTCAGACGCACCTCGATGTCGGCCGCCGGCAACGCCGGCTGCGCCTTCTCCGGCCACTCGACGATGCAGACGTTGTCGCCGTTGAAATAGTCGCGGAAGCCGGCGTCGAGGAATTCGTCCGGCCCGGCCAGCCGGTACAGGTCGAAGTGGATCAGCTCGACCATGCGATCGCCGATCCGGACCCGGTACGGCTCGGCCAGCGTGTAGGTCGGACTCTTGACGCGGCCGCTGTGGCCGGCCGCGTGCAAGAGCGCGCGCGTCAGTGCGGTCTTGCCGGCGCCGAGTTCGCCGCGCAGGTGCAGCACGACGCCCGGCTGCAGCGCGCGTGCCAGCGCGGCGCCGAGCGCGGCGGTGGCGGCTTCGTCGGGCAGGCGGGTTTGCAAATGGCGCATCGAATACAATGGCTGTCCTGGATTGTCGGGTGGCAGCCGGCGCATCGCCAACGTTGCTGCCGCCGCCTTTTTCTCTCTGTCCGATCGCCCGTACGTGATTTCC
The DNA here is from genome assembly GCA_049683695.1 of Burkholderiaceae bacterium. Taxonomy (GTDB): domain Bacteria; phylum Pseudomonadota; class Gammaproteobacteria; order Burkholderiales; family Burkholderiaceae_D; genus DATJCV01. The sequence continues at coordinate 2,729 of JBAUJK010000133.1, read as the reverse complement.
GCAACCCGCCTGGCCGAACTGGCGCAAGACATTAAGCGCTGGGGGAGCGAACTCGGCCTGGCCGACGTGCGCATCGCCGATATCGATCTGGCGCATGCTGAAGCGGGGCTGCAGGCATGGCTGGAGCAGGGCATGCACGGCGAGATGGATTATATGGCAGCGCACGGCATGAAGCGGGCGCGGCCGGCCGAGCTGGTGCCGGGCACGGTGCGCGTGATCGCCGCCCGCATCGACTACCTGCCGCCGGAAGTGCCGGCCGACTGGCGCGAACGCGAGCGCGCCCGGCAGGGCGATGCGGACGCGGCGGTGGTGTCGGTGTATGCGCGCGGACGCGACTACCACAAAGTATTGCGCTCCCGGCTGCAGCAGCTGGCGACGCGCATCGAAGCGGCGATCGGGCCGTTCGGCTATCGGGTATTTTCCGATTCGGCGCCGGTGATGGAAGTGGCGTTGGCGGAAAAATCCGGCATGGGCTGGCGCGGCAAGCACACGCTGCTGCTGAACCGTGACGCCGGCTCGATGTTCTTCCTCGGCGAAATCCTGACCGACCTGCCGCTGCCGGTCGACGCGCCGGCCGGCAATCATTGCGGCGGCTGCCAGGCCTGCATCACCGCCTGCCCGACCGGCGCCATCATCGGCCCCTACCGGCTCGATGCGCGGCGCTGCATTTCCTACCTGACCATCGAGCAGAAGGGCGGCATCCCCGAGGAACTGCGGCCGCTGATCGGCAACCGCATCTACGGCTGCGACGATTGCCAGCTGGCCTGCCCGTGGAACAAGTTCGCGCAGCGCGCGGTGGTACCGGACTTCGCGGTGCGCCATCGGCTCGACAGCGCCGGCCTCTTGGAACTGTTCGCGTGGGACGAGGACACCTTCAACCGCAACCTGGAAGGCAACCCGATCCGCCGCATCGGCCACGCCGCCTGGCTGCGCAACCTGGCGGTCGGGCTCGGCAACGCGGCGCGCACGGCGAAGGGCGCGCCGGAGATCGTGGCGGCGCTGCGCGCGCGGCTGCAGCATCCGTCCGAGATGGTGCGCGAGCACGTCGGCTGGGCACTGCGGCAGCATGGCGTCGATCCGGATACTGATGCCAGTAATATTTGACCTGCGCGTTATGCTTCCGGCATGGGTGGTTTTTTCGGCATACTCCCTGATTTCAACCGTCCGCACCTAGGTCGCGCTGCCAAGGTTCTGCAGGATCGCCTGCGCCTGCGCCAGGTGCTCATTCAGGATCGGCAGAATCCCGACGGCGAATGCGCGGATGCCGGTGTCGACCGCGTTCTGCGACTGGTCGGTAGCTTGCGCCACGGCCTGGCCATGGCTTCGCACGTTGACCGCCATGTACTGGAGGTCGAATGCGGCGCCGCTCAGGCCTTGCAGCGCCGCATAATCCGCCATCTGTTCGGGTGTCGTCTCGGTCGGCAAAGCCCTGTCCCTGGCCTGCGCCAAGTCTCGTATCCGTTGATTGGCGGCGCTATGGTCGTCGATCATCCGCTGGCCGAAAACTTTCACCGCGCTGGCGGACCCTTGCAACAGGGCCAGGTGGCCGAGCTGCATTTCGGCATTTCCATCCTGGAACGCGCTATACAAAAAACTCGGCGTGATCGAGGCGTCGATACTTTGTGCCAACGACAGGTGCTCGCGCAGCACCGGCACGGTTTGCTGGGCAAGAGTCACGACGTCGGCATCGCGCCCGCGCGCCGACTGCAGCGTCATCAATTGCACATCCTGATCGTGCATCATGACATTCTTGTCCATGTACGCCTTGTCGAAGTCGGCGCCGAAGAACCTGGAGAATTCTTCGAGGGTGACGCGTTGCGTCAGCGTCGGGCCGCCCGGCAAGGCCACGCCCTTTTGCGCCGCCAGCGCGGCGATGCGGTTGTTGGCAGTGGTGTGGTCGTCGATCATGCGGCGCGCAAACGTGCGCACGCTGTCGCTGGAGGCTCTTTGCAGCGCCCGCTGCGCCAGCTGGATTTCGGCCAGGCCGTCCTGGTAGGACAGCGCCAGGAAAGCCGCCGGATCGAGCACGCTGTCGATCTGTGTCGCCGACAACAGGTGCAACTGCAGGGTCGGCAGGCCGATCTCGGCCAGCCGCCGGACATCGGCGTCGGTGCCGTCCCTGGCCTGCAGCTTGGCCGCCGCCACGTCCTTGTCGTGCATGGTGACGTTGGCCACCATGTAGGCGCGGTCGAATGCCTCCACCGCCAGCGCCGACAACTGACTTGCCAGCTGCTTTTGCGCGTCCGACGGATCGTTCGGCAAGGCCACGTTCTTGCTTTTCGCCAGTTGCGCGAACTCGCCGTTCATTTCCGTGTGCTGCGTGATCATTGTTTGCGCAAACGCCTTGACCTCGCTGTTCGCGCTCTTCTGCAATGCCAGTTGCGACAGCTGGATTTCACTCAAGCCATCCTGGTAGGCGGTCATCAGGAACTGCCGGCTGTCGACCATCGGCGCGGTATCGATCGGCAAATTGGGCGTGAGGTCGCGGGTGTTGTCGTCGCTTCCGCCGCAACCGGCCAGAAACAGCAGTGCAATACCCATCAATAATTTTTTCATTGCGAAACTCCGTGGAAGAGAGGGATGGGGGCGGCGGATATCCGAGGGCAAGCGCAGAGGGACGGCGCGCGGAAGCGGAAGAAAACGACTGCAAAAGCGATGCCAGCCAAATGACGCGCTTCCGCAGACCGAAGCGCCATGCCGGACGTCCGGCTACAGCCGGGTGTGGATCG
>JBAUJK010000132.1:0-10109 GCA_049683695.1 Burkholderiaceae bacterium | reverse complement strand
GCCCCGGCCGCAACAGCACCGGGCCGACGGAATCCAGGCGCGACAGGTCGAGGATCGTCGATTCGATGCCGACCTCGCTGGCGCCGCCGTCCAGCACCATGTTGAGCACACCGTGGGCGACCTGCGGGCGCGGCGGACCGAATTCGTCGATCACGTGCTGCGCGGTGGTCGGGCTGACGCGGCCGAAGGTATTGGCCGACGGCGCCGCCACGCCGCCGCGGCCGTAACGGAAGGCACGCAGCAGCGCCTGCGCCACCGGATGCGACGGACAGCGCAGGCCGATCGTCGATTGGCCGCCGGAAACGGCGGCCGGAATGCGCGCCGCGCGCGGCAGGATCAGACTCAGCGGCCCCGGCCAGAAGGCATCGACCAGCGCACGCGCCGCTGGCGGCACCGATGCCGCCCAATAATCGAGGTCGGCGCCCGGCGCCAGATGCACGATCACCGGATGGTTCGCCGGCCGTCCCTTGGCGGCATAGATGCTGGCCACCGCCGCCGGGTTCTCGGCATCTGCGCCCAGCCCGTACACGGTTTCGGTCGGGAAGGCGACCAGGCCACCCTGTTCCAGCAAGGCCGCGGCGGCGGCGATCGCGGACGGTCCGGCTGGCATGCCCTGCTGTTGTGCCATCAGGGCTTGATCCCGAGGATCGCACAGGCGCGCCGTGCATGTTCCTGCGCTTGCGCCAGCGTCGGCGCGACCAGGGTCAGGTGCCCCATCTTGCGGCCGCGGCGCGGTGCGCTCTTGCCGTACAGGTGCAGGTTGGCGCCCGGCAGCGCCAGCAGCGCGTCCCAGGCCGGCTCGCGCGGGACCTCAGCGGCGCCTTCGAACCAGACGTCGCCGAGGATGTTCAGCATCACCGCCGGCGAATGCTGGCGCACCTCGCCCAGCGGCAGGCGCGCCATCGCCCGCACCTGCTGCGCGAACTGGCTGGTGACGCAGGCATCGATCGTGTAGTGGCCGCTGTTGTGCGGACGCGGCGCCATTTCGTTGACCACCAGGGTGCCGTCCTGCAGCACGAAGAATTCGATGCACAGCACGCCGACGTAGCCAAGCTTCTCTATCAGCACCAGCGCCGCATCCTGCGCGCGGCGCGCGCAGGCCGGCGTGACATTCGGTCCCGGCACGGTGGTGGAAAACAGGATGCCGTCGCGGTGCTCGTTCTCGGCGATCGGATAGACCACCGACGCGCCGTCGGCACCACGCGCGGTCAATACCGATACCTCGTAGGCCAGCGGCAGCATCTTCTCCAGCAGACATTCGACGCCGCCCATCTCGGCGAAGGCGGCACGGACTTCGTCGCGCGTCTTCACCCGCACCTGCCCCTTGCCGTCGTAACCCATGCGCACCGTCTTCAGAATGCCGGGCAGCAGCTCGTCTGGAATCGCCGCGATGTCGGTTTCCGAAGCAATCGTCTTGTGCGGCGCCGGCAGCACGCCGGACTGCGCTGCGCAGTCGGTGAAAAAGCGCTTTTCCTCGATGCGGTTCTGCGCGACCGAGACACAGGCAGCCGCGGGAGCGACGAAAGTACGCTCACCAAGAAAGGCCATGCTGCGTGCCGGCACGTTCTCGAATTCGGTGGTGACGGCACTGCACTGCGCCGCCAGTTCGGCCAGCGCACGCTGATCGGCGTAGTCGGCGCAAACCAGATGGTCGGCCGCATGGCCGGCCGGGCAATCGGCGGTCGGCTCCAGCACCGCCACCTTGTAGCCCATCGCCTGCGCCGCATGTACGAACATGCGACCAAGCTGGCCGCCGCCCATCACACCGAGCCAGGTCGGCGGCGCAGCGGACGGCGGAAAGCTGGCGGACCGGTCGCTCATCCCGGCAGCTTCATGTCGAGCGCGGCCTGGGTCTGCTTCGCGCGGAATTCCTGCAGGCGCTCGGCCAGCCGGTCGTCGGTGGTCGCCAGCAGCGCGATCGCCGCCAGCGCCGCATTGGCGGCGCCGGCCTCGCCGATCGCAAAGGTCGACACCGGAATCCCCTTCGGCATCTGCACGATCGACAGCAGCGAATCCTCGCCGCGCAGATATTTCGACGGCACCGGCACGCCGAGCACCGGCACGATGGTCTTGGCCGCGATCATGCCCGGCAGATGCGCGGCGCCGCCGGCACCGGCAATGATCGCGCGCAGCCCGCGTTGGCGCGCCGATTCGGCATAGACGAACATCTGGTCCGGCATCCGGTGCGCCGACACCACCTGCGCTTCGTGCGGCACGCCGAATTCGTTCAGCATCGCCACCGCATGCTGCATCACCTCCCAATCGGAGGCGGAGCCCATCACGACGCCGACCAGCGGCGCACGCGCCTTGTCCATCTCAATCCTCCAGGGCTTTGCCGGTCAGCCGCTGCAGCGCCTCGCGGTACTTGGCGGCGGTCTTGTCGACCACGTCGGCCGGCAGATCGGGCGCCGGCGCGGTCTTGTTCCAGTCGGACAGGGTTTCCAGGTAATCGCGCACGAACTGCTTGTCGAACGATGGCGGCGACATGCCGGGCGCATAGGAATCGGCCGGCCAGAAGCGCGACGAATCGGCGGTCAGCACCTCGTCCATCAGATGCAGCACGCCGTCGTCGTCGAGGCCGAATTCGAACTTGGTGTCGGCGATGATGATGCCGCGTGTGGCGGCGTAATCGGCGGCGCTCCGGTACAGCCGCAGGCTGATATCGCGAATGCGCGCCGCCAGCTCGGCGCCGATACGGTTTTCCATCTCGGCGAAGCTGATGTTCTCGTCATGTTCGCCGAGCTCCGCCTTGGCCGCCGGCGTGAAAATCGGCTCGGCCAGCTTGTCGGCCTGGCGCAGACCGGGCGGCAGCGCGATGCCGCAGATGGCGCCGCTGGTCTGGTAATCCTTCCAGCCGGAACCGATCACGTAGCCGCGCACCACCGCTTCCACCAGGATCGGCTTGAGCCGCTTGGCCACCACCGCCCGGCCGCGTACCTGCTCCGCCTCGTCGGCGCGCACCACCGATTCCGGCGCGATGCCGGTCAAGTGATTCGGCACGATGCCGGCCAGCTTGTCGAACCAGAAATTCGACATCTGGTTCAGCACCCGGCCCTTGGCCGGTATCGGCTGGTTCATCACGACGTCGAAGGCCGACAGGCGGTCGGTGGTGACGATCAGCAGCTTGTCGGCGCCAACCGCGTAGTTGTCGCGCACCTTGCCGCGACCCTGCAGCGGCAGCGAGGTGATCGTCGATTGGTAGAGGCTGTCCATACGGTTTCCAGAAAGCGAAACCGGCGACTGTGTCAACACGCCGCCGGCCGTTTAGTTCTTTTTTTCAGGTCGTAATTTTACTGCACGATCTGCGCCAGTTCGCCCTTTTTGTAGCGCTCCGCCATTTTCTCCAGCGGTATCGGCTTGATTTTCGCCGCCTGTCCTTCGCAGCCGAAAGCCAGGTAGCGCGCCTTGCAGATTTCCATCGCCGCCGCGCGCGCCGGCTTCAGGTAGTCGCGCGGATCGAACTTGGACGGGTTTTCGCCCATGAAGCGGCGGATCGCGCCGGTCATCGCCAGACGGATGTCGGTATCGATGTTGATCTTGCGCACGCCGTGCTTGATGCCTTCCTGGATTTCCTCGACCGGTACGCCGTAGGTTTCCTTCATGTCGCCGCCGAATTCGCGGATCTCGGCCAGCAGTTCCTGCGGCACCGACGACGAACCGTGCATCACCAGGTGGGTGTTCGGGATGCGCGCGTGGATCTCCTTGATGCGGTCGATCGCCAGGATGTCGCCGGTCGGCTTGCGCGTGAACTTGTAGGCGCCGTGCGAGGTGCCGATCGCGATCGCCAGCGCGTCGCACTGGGTCAGCTTGACGAAATCGGCGGCCTGGGCGACGTCGGTCAGCAGCTGCTCGCGCGTCATCGTGCCCTCGGCGCCGTGGCCGTCTTCCTTGTCGCCCTTCATGGTTTCCAGCGAGCCGAGTACGCCCAGCTCGGCCTCGACGGTGACGCCGATCGCGTGCGAGAACTTCACCACCTCGCGCGACACCTCGACGTTGTATTCATAGCTGGCGACCGACTTGCCGTCGGCCTGCAGCGAGCCGTCCATCATCACCGACGTGAAGCCGGAGCGGATCGCCGCCATGCAGACCGCCGGCGACTGGCCATGGTCCTGGTGCATTACCACCGGGATGTGCGGATAGGCTTCCACCGCCGCTTCGATCAGGTGGCGCAGGAAGGCTTCGCCGGCGTACTTGCGGGCGCCGGCCGAAGCTTGCATGATCACCGGCGCGCCGACCTCGTCGGCGGCGGCCATGATCGCCTGTACCTGTTCCAGGTTGTTGACATTGAACGCCGGCAAGCCGTAGCCGTTTTCCGCCGCGTGGTCGAGCAGTTGCCGCATGGATACGAGTGGCATGATGATTCTCCAGATTGATGAACAAGTTAAACGTTGGCGCCGCCGGCATTCCGCCGCGGCGCATGGCCGGTTCAGTCGCCGATCTTCATGATCTTCAGCGCATTGGTACCACCGATCTGTCCCATCGGTTCGCCCCAGGTCAGCACAATCATGTCACCGCGCTGCACCACCCCTTTGGCCAGGAGCAAATCCTGCGCGGCTTTCAACACCGCATCGCGGTCGCTGGAAGCCGGCAGCTCGAAAGTCTGCACGTTGCGGAACAAAGCCGCCTTGCGCTGGGTTGACAGGTTCGGTGTCATCGCATAGATCGGCGTGTCGGTATTGTGGCGACTCATCCACAGCGCGGTCGAACCGGAATCGGTCAGCGCCGCGATCGCCTTCACCTTCAAATGATAGGCGGTAAACAGCGCGCCGTAGGCGATCGACTGGTCGATACGGGTAAAGGCGACGTTGAGGAAATCGCCGTCCAGCTTGTAGTTTTCCGAGTTCTCTGCTTCCAGGCAGATCGCCGCCATCGCCTCGACCGTCTCGACCGGGTACTTGCCGGCGGCGGTCTCGGCCGAAGTCATCACCGCATCGGTGCCGTCCAGCACGGCGTTGGCGACGTCGGACACCTCGGCGCGGGTCGGCACCGCGTTGACGATCATCGATTCCATCATCTGCGTGGCGGTAATCGCCAGCTTGTTGGACACGCGCGCCATCCGGATCATGCGCTTCTGCAGCGCCGGCACGGCTGCATTGCCGACCTCCACCGCGAGGTCGCCGCGCGCCACCATGATGCCGTCGGACGCGTTCAGGATTTCCTGCAGTGCCGGAATCGCCTCGGCGCGCTCGATCTTGGCGATCATCATCGGCTTGTGCTTATACGGCTCGCCGGCGATGTTGGCCAGCTGGCGCGCCATTTCCATGTCGGTCGCGCTCTTCGGAAACGAAATCGCCAGGTAGTCGGCCTGGAAGCTCATCGCGGTCTTGATGTCTTCCATGTCCTTGGCGGTCAGTGCCGGCGCCGACAGGCCGCCGCCCTGACGGTTGATGCCCTTGTTGTTCGACAGTTCGCCGCCGACCCGCACCACGGTATGGATCTCATTGCCGACCACGCGCTCGACCACCAGCACGATCAGGCCGTCATTCAGCAGCAGCACGTCGCCACGCCGCACGTCGCGCGGCAGCGCCGGATAGTCGAGGCCGACGCGCTCGGCGTCGCCCAGTTCGCAGTCGGCGTCGAGGATGAAATGCGCACCCTTGGCAAGCTGGATCTTGCCGTCGGCAAACTTGCCGACGCGGATCTTCGGCCCCTGCATGTCGGCCATGATCGCCACTTCACGGCCGCAGGCCGCCGCCGCCTGGCGCACCAGGCGGGCGCGCTCGATGTGATCTTCGGCGCGGCCGTGCGAGAAATTCAGGCGCACGACATCGACACCGGCGTCGATCATTTGCGCCAGGATTTCCGGATCGCTGGAAGCCGGTCCGATGGTGGCGACGATCTTGGTGGAACGCGGCATGGGCGGCCTCAGGCGCCGGCGCGGCGCGTCAGGATCTCGACCGCCGGTAGCGTCTTGCCTTCCAGGAATTCCAGGAAGGCGCCGCCGCCGGTCGAGATGTAGCCGATCTGGTCGGCGATGCCGTACTTGGCGATCGCCGCCAGCGTGTCACCACCGCCGGCGATCGAGAACGCGCTGGAGCCGGCGATCGCGCGCGCCAGCGTCTCGGTGCCGTGGCCGAACTGGTCGAATTCGAACACGCCGACCGGGCCATTCCAGACCACGGTGCCGGCGCCGGCGATCTGCGCCGCCAGCGCGGCCGCGGTATCCGGGCCAATGTCGAGGATCAGGTCGTCGTCGGCCACCTGCGCCACCGGCTTGACGGTGGCGGCGGCGTCAGCAGCGAACTGCTTGGCGCAGACGACGTCGGTCGGGATCGGCACCGAAGCGCCGCGCGCCGCCATCAGGTCGATGATCGCGCGCGCCTCGCCGACCAGGTCGGGTTCAGCCAGCGACTTGCCGATCGGGAGGCCGGAGGCCAGCATGAAGGTATTGGCGATGCCGCCGCCAACCACCAGGTGGTCGACCTTGTCGGCCAGCGCCTTCAGAATGGTCAGCTTGGACGACACCTTGGAGCCGGCGACGATCGCCAGCAGCGGACGTGCCGGCTGGTGCAGCGCCTTGCCGAGCGCATCCAGCTCGGCCGCCAGCAGCGGGCCGGCGCAGGCCACCGGCGCGTATTCGGCGATGCCGTAGGTGGTCGCTTCGGCGCGATGCGCGGTGCCGAAGGCGTCGTTCACGTAGATGTCGCACAGCGCCGCCATCTTGCGAGCCAGCTCGGGATCGTTCTTTTTCTCGCCCGGGTTGACGCGGCAGTTTTCCAGCAGCACCACTTCGCCGGGCGCGACCTCGACGCCGTCGAGCCAGTCCTGCTTCAGCGGCACCGGCCGTCCCAGCAGCTCCGACAGGCGCTGCGCCACCGGCGCCAGCGTGTCTTCCGGCTTCATCTGGCCTTCGGTCGGACGGCCCAGGTGCGAGGTCACCATCACCGCCGCGCCGGCGTCGAGCGCCGCGCGGATCGCCGGCACCGAGGCGCGGATACGGGTGTCTTCGGTGATGCGGCCGGTGTCGTCCTGCGGCACGTTGAGATCGGCACGGATGAAGACGCGCTTGCCTTGCAGCCGGCCGGCATCGATCAGGTCGGAAAGTCGATTGAATTTCATTGCGGGCGTGAAACGGAAAAAGGGTGAAAAACGGGCTCGATGACAATCCGGCATTCTAACCCAGCCCCTGCGCCGCGCCGTTTGAGCAAAGTCCTACAGTGTCAGCCGTAATGCGGAAAACAGGACCATGCCGACCACGATGGTGGCCAGCAGGTGGCGCGTGCCGAGGAAGAACAGCGTGGCGCCGATGCCGGCCCACAATTTCGGATTGGCCCAGGAAAAGGCTGTGGCGCCGTCGGCCAGCCAAAGGTCGGGGATCACGATCGCTGCCAGCGCCGCCGCCGGCGCATAGCGCAGCGCGTGCTGCACCCGCGGCGGGAACCTGACCGCGTGGCCGAACAGGAACAGCGAGCAGCGCGTCAGCAGCGTCGACAGTGTCAGCAGCGCGATCGTGATCCAGACGTCGACAGCGCTCATGGCTTGTCCTTGTACAGCAGGCCGTCCACCGCCATCGCCGCCGCCATGCCGAGAATCACTCCCAGCAGCAGGCCGAGCCGGAACGGCAGCCCGGCCGCCAGCACCGCGGTCGCGCCGGCCACCACCACGCCGGCTGCCGCCGCCCGGTTGATGGTCAGCGGGATCAGCACCGCCAATAGCGCCAAGGTGCCGGCGAAGCCGACGTTCCAGCTTTCCGGGATCTGGCTGCCTAGCAGGATGCCGGCGATCGAGCCGCTCTGCCAGGCGAACCAGTTGGGATAGCCGATGCCGTTGAAGAAGCCGACCTTGCCGACCGTGTGCGGCACGGTTTCGGCCGGGAAGCGCTGCGGAAACAGGCCCATCGTGATGTCGGCGTTGAAATAGCCGTGCCAGACACGCCGCTGCCACGGCAGGTGGGCGAAATGCGGGCTGATCGCCGCCGCGAAGATCAGAAAGCGCAGGTTGACCACCATCGCGGTGACGAACACGATCCAGACCGGCACGTCGGCCGCGATCAGGGGCAGCGCTGCCAGCTGCGCCGAGCCGGCGAACGCGAACAGCGTCATGCCGAGCGACTGCCAGACGGTCAGGCCCGACTTCACCATCGCCATGCCGGTGACCATGCCCCAGGCGGCGATGCCCGGCATGGTCGGCGCGCATACCTTGAAGCCGGCGCGAAAGGCGTCGCGTTCGATTGCCGCTGCCGGCGACAGCGGCGCCGGCAGCGCCGTGCGGATTCTGCCAGGGTCGCTGTTCATGTCCGATTTGGGTCTTGCGGTTCGAGGATGGGAATGCCTTCGCCGACGCGCGGTGGGGCCGCCGGGAATCCGCCGCAAAGCCGCGCCGCGCGGCGCTTTCGCGCCGAACCGCAGGGGCCGAAAGCCGCAGGACCGCGTATTCTACCGGCGATTTTTCGGCAGCGCCGAATCCGTTAGAATTGATGTTTCGCATCATTTACGGAGATTTCGACATGTCCATGGCCGACCGCGACGGAAAGATTTGGAAAGACGGCAAGCTGATCGAGTGGCGCGACGCCACCATCCACGTGCTGACACACAGCCTGCACTACGGCATGGGCGTGTTCGAGGGCGTGCGAGCCTACCAGACCGACCGTGGCACCGCGATCTTCCGCCTGAAGGAGCACACGCAGCGGCTGTTCAACTCGGCCAAGATCTTCCAGCTGCAGATTCCGTTCGACATGGAAACGATCATGCAAGCGCAAAAGCAGGTGGTGCGCGAAAACAGGCTGGCCTCGTGCTATGTGCGGCCGCTGGTCTGGATCGGCGATGAAAAGCTCGGCATCTCGGCAAAGGGCAACACCATCCACGTCGCCATCGCCGCCTGGGAATGGGGCGCCTACCTGGGTGAGGATGGCATGGCGCGCGGGATCCGCGTCAAGACCTCGTCGTTCACGCGGCACCACGTCAACGTCTCGCTGGTGCGCGCCAAGGCGTCCGGCTACTACATCAACTCGATCCTGGCCAACCAGGAAGCGCTGGCCGACGGCTACGACGAGGCGCTGCTGCTGGACACCGAAGGTTTCGTCTCCGAGGGCTCCGGCGAAAACGTGTTCATCGTCAAGAACGGCAAGCTGTACACGCCGGACCTGGCATCCTGCCTCGACGGCATCACGCGCGATTCGGTGATCACGATGGCGCGCGACCTCGGCATCGAAGTGATCGAAAAGCGCATCACGCGCGACGAAATGTACTGCTGCGACGAAGCTTTCTTCACCGGCACCGCGGCCGAAGTGACGCCGATCCGCGAACTCGACAACCGCCAGATCGGCCCCGGCCATCGCGGCCCGATCACCGAAAAGCTGCAGAAGCTGTTCTTCGAGATCGTCGCCGGCCGCGCGCCGAAGTATCAGCACTGGCTGACGCTGGTGTAAGGCGCCGCCCGTTTCGATCCGCCCTAACCGCCATGGAAAACACGATGAGCGAAAGCATAGAAGTCACGCCGGTGGAGCTGGACGACGCCAGCTACCTGTCGGCGTTCTGCCCGAACCCGAAGATGCCGCTGTGGTCGTCGCATCCGCGCGTCTACCTGACCTTCGATCCCCTGGGCCGCACCAAGTGCCCGTATTGCGGCACCGTCTACCAGCTGAAGGAAGGTGTCGCTCACGGCGGCCACTGAGGGCGCGGCAGGCTGGAGCGCGGCCGCGGCGACGCCCTACCATGCGCCGCGCTGGCTGCCCGGCGGCCACCTGCAGACCATCTATCCGGCCACCTGCATCGCGCGCCCGGCCGTGGCTTACCGGCGCCAGCGCTGGGATACGCCGGATGGCGATTTCATCGACGTCGATTTCGTCGACGGCCGTGCCGGCCAGCCGCTGCTGGTACTGTTCCACGGCCTCGAAGGCTCATCCGGCAGCCACTACGCGCGCGCTGTGATGGCGGCCGTCGCTGCGCGCGGCTGGTCCGGCGCGGTGCCGCATTTCCGCGGCTGTTCGGGCCAGATCAACCGCGCGCCGCGCTTCTACCATTCCGGCGACGCCGAGGAAATCGACTGGATCCTGCGCCGGCTGGCGACCGCCCATCCCGGCCGGCTGTACGTCGCCGGCGTCTCGCTCGGCGCCAACGCGCTGCTGCGCTGGCTGGGCGAATCGCAGCACCAGGCCGAGATCGTCGACG
>JBAUJK010000131.1:0-4276 GCA_049683695.1 Burkholderiaceae bacterium | reverse complement strand
GTGCTGCGGCGTTTCCTGCGCGAGCGCGAGCCGCTGCTGGCGCAGGCGCGCCAGGCGCCGCCGGCGCGCTGGAATTATCCGCAATGGTGGATAGACGCCGCGCAGGCGGCCTGGCCGCACGACTGGCAGCGCATCCTGGCCGTAGCCGACCAGCCGCCGCCGCTGACGCTGCGCGTCAATCGCCGCCACGGCAACGCCGGCGCTTACCTGCGGCTTCTGGCCGACCATGGCATCGCCGCCGAGCGCATCGGGGCGGACGCGGTGCGGCTGCAGCGGGCGCTGCCGGTGGCGAGGATTCCCGGCTTCGAGGCCGGCCTGGTGTCGGTACAGGATGCGGCGGCGCAGCTGGCGGCGCCGCTGCTGGATCTGGCCGACGGCATGCGCGTGCTGGACGCCTGCGCGGCGCCCGGCGGCAAGAGCGGCCACCTGCTGGAATGCGCGCAGATCGAGCTGCTGGCGCTCGACAGCGACCCGCGGCGGCTCGACAAGGTCGGCGACAACCTGCGCCGGCTCGGCCTGCCGGCGACGCTGCGCTGCGGTGACGCCGCCGCCGGCGACTGGTGGGACGGCCGGCCGTTCGACCGCATCCTGGCCGACGTGCCGTGCACCGCCTCCGGCATCGTGCGCCGTCATCCGGACATCCGCTGGCTGCGGCGCCCCGCCGATACCGCGCAGCTGGCGGCGCTGGCAGCGCGCATCCTCGACAATCTTTGGCGCATGCTGGCACCCGATGGTAAATTGCTGCTTGCGACCTGCTCGCTGTGGCCGCGCGAATCGGAACAGCAGGCGGCCGCCTTCGCCGAGCGCCACCGCGCGCGCCGGCTGCCGGCGCCGGGACAGCTGCTGCCGACGGCCACCGCCGAAGTCGAACACGACGGCCTGTTTTACGCGCTGTTCCAGAAAAGCTGACGATCAAGCCACTGCCAACGCCCCATGCCCTTTCCGTCCACCTCATCGAGCGGCCATCCGGCCGCAAGCAGATTCGCGTGAGGACCAGACTTTTGCATCTTTGCCGCTGGCTGCTGCCGCTGGTACTGCTAGCCGTGCTGCTGCCGGCGCGCGCCGCCGAACAGGTGGAGCTGCTGCAGGCGCACCTGGAAGCCAGCGACGACGGCTACCGGCTGTCGGCGACCTTTGCCTTTACGCTGAACCACGGGCTGGAAGACGCGCTGATCCGCGGCGTACCGCTGTATTTCACGACCGATGTCGAGATCACGCGGCCGCGCTGGTACTGGTTCGATGAAAAAACCATCCGCACTTCGCAAACGGTGCGCATTTCATACAACGTGCTGACGCGCCAGTACCATGCCGGCGCCGCTGGCCAGCTGCAGCAGACCTTCAGTACGCTGGACGACGCGCTGACGCTGGTGCGGCGGCCGCCGCGCTGGCTGGTGGCCGAGCCGGATGCGTTGAAGCGCGGCGAAACCTACCAGGTGGCGCTGCGCATGGGGCTGGACGTGGCGCAGCTGCCCAAGCCGTTCCAGGTGAACGCGCTGAACAACAGCGACTGGCGCCTGAGCACCGACTGGAAAACCTTCACCTTCAAGGCGGAATAGCGGTGACCCGGACCTTGCGCTATCTGCTGGTGGTGGGCGGGGCGATGGTCGGCATCCTGCTGTTCCTGCTCGCCTCCGCTTCCGAGAATTCGGCCTTCTTCGACCAGCATTATTCGTGGCTGCTGGGCCTGAACGCACTGGTGGCGGTGGCGCTGTCGGCGCTGGTGCTGCTGCTGCTGACGCGGCTGTACCGGCGCTACCGGCGCGGCAAGTTCGGCTCGCGGCTGATGGCGCGACTGGTGCTGATGTTCGGGCTGATCGGCATCCTGCCGGGACTGGTGATCTACCTGGTATCGGTGCAGTTCGTGTCGCGCTCGATCGAATCCTGGTTCGACGTGCGGGTCGAGTCGGCGCTGGAGTCGGGCCTGAACCTCGGGCGTACCGCGCTCGACTCGTCGCTGCACGACCTGACCGACAAGGCGCGCTCGATGGCGCAGGAGCTGGCTGACCTGCCCGACAGCGCGCAGGTGCGGCAGCTGTCGCGGCTGCGCGACCAGAACCAGGAAGCGACCATCGTCACCGCCAGCGGCCAGATCGTCGCGATCGTCGGCGGCCAGCTGGCGACGCTGATGCCGGAACTGCCGACCGCGGTGATGCTGCGCCAGGCGCAGCTGTCGCGCGGCTTCGCCGCCATCGAAGGCAGCGCCGACGTCACCGACGGCGGCCCGGCCCCGGCCACCGGGCTGGACGCGGCCACCGGCCTGCGGCTGCGGGTGGTGGTGGCGATCCCGACTTCCAGCGATGCGCTGTCGCTGCGCAACGAGGCGCGCTTCCTGCAACTGATGCAGGCGGTGCCGACGCCCCTGGCGGTCAATGCCGAGGCGCTGCGGCAAGCCTACAGCGAATACCAGCAGCGCTCGGTGGCGCGCTCCGGCCTGCGCAAGATCTACCTGGTGACGCTGACGCTGACGCTGCTGCTGGCGATCTTCGGCGCGCTGGCCAGCGCCTTCCTGATCGCCACCGAGCTGGCGCGCCCGCTGCTGCTGCTGGCCGAAGGCACCAAGGCAGTGGCCGGAGGCAACCTGTCGCCGCGTCCGATCGTCAGCAGCGCCGACGAGCTCGGCACGCTGACGCAATCCTTCAACACCATGACGCGCCAGCTGTCGGACGCCCGCGCCGCCGTCGAGAAGAACCGGATGGCGCTGGAAAACGCCAAGGCCTACCTGGAGTCGGTGCTGGCCAACATGTCGGCCGGCGTGCTGGTGCTGGACGACGAATTCCGGCTGGTCACCGCCAACCAGTCGGTGACGCGCATCCTGCAGCACGACATCACGCCGCACATCGGCGACCCGCTGGCGGCGATCGGCGCGCTGCACGGCTTTTCCGAGGCGGTCACCGCCGCCTTTTCGGAGCAGAGCGCGCGCTCGGCCGCCGCCAGCCGCGGCGACCGCCAGCACTGGCAGCGCCAGATCGAGATCGCGCGTAGCGACGATGACGACATCGTGCTGCTGGCGCGCGGCACCCGGCTGCCGGTCGAGCGCGGGCTCGGCTACCTGGTGGTGTTCGACGACATCTCGGACGTGATTTCGGCGCAGCGCTCGATCGCCTGGGGCGAAGTGGCGCGCCGGCTGGCGCATGAAATCAAGAACCCGCTGACGCCGATCCAGCTGTCGGCCGAGCGGCTGCAGATGAAGCTGGAGGACAAGCTGGCGCCGGCCGACGCCGCGATGCTGTCCAAGGGCACCGCCACCATCGTCAACCAGGTGGCGGCGATGAAGCGCATGGTCGACGACTTCCGCGACTACGCGAAGACGCCGCCGGCGCAGCTGGCGGCGCTCGACTTCAACGAACTGATCGCCGAGATTCTCAACCTGTACCTGTCCGAGGTCGAGCGCGGCGCGATCCGCCCGCACCTGGCGCCGGCGCTGCCGGCAATCCTCGGCGACGCCACCCAACTGCGGCAGGTAGTCCATAATCTGCTGCAGAACGCGCAGGACGCGGTCAACGAACATGGCGATGGCAGCACGCCGCAGATCGACGTCGTCACCGAAGAAGTGCACTACCAGGACGCCGACGGCCGCCGCCAAAGTGCAGTGCGGCTGACCATCAGCGACAATGGTCCCGGCTTCGCGCCAAAGATCCTGGCGCGCGCGTTCGAACCCTACGTCACCTCGAAGCCGCGCGGCACCGGACTCGGGCTGGCGATGGTCAAGAAAATCGTCGAGGAACACGGCGGCCGCATCGATCTGCAGAACCGGTCAGACGGGCATGGTGCAAAAGTGGCAATTTTGCTGTTAAAGTTGGCCCCTGACCCGTTATCAAGTTGACATGTGCGCGCCGGCGCGGCGATGCTGCCGGCAGAAGGGACGAATGGACAGAAGGAAGGTAGGCAGATGGCAAATATCCTGGTAGTCGACGATGAAATGGGCATCCGCGAACTGCTGTCGGAGATCCTGGGCGACGAAGGCCACGTGGTGACGACCGCGGAAAACGCGCAGCAGGCGCGCGAACGGCGCCAGGCGGCGATGCCCGACCTGGTGCTGCTCGACATCTGGATGCCGGACACCGACGGCGTCACGCTGCTGAAGGAATGGCAGCGCGACGGCATGCTGACGATGCCGGTCATCATGATGTCGGGCCACGCCACCATCGATACCGCGGTCGAGGCGACCCGCATCGGCGCGCTGAATTTCCTGGAAAAGCCGATCGCGCTGCAGAAGCTGCTGAAGGCGGTGCAGGAAGGCCTGACGCACAATCTGCCGCGCCCGGCGGCGGCCGCC
>JBAUJK010000130.1:0-8609 GCA_049683695.1 Burkholderiaceae bacterium | reverse complement strand
GGGCGGGGTGGCATGGCTGACGCGGGCATGGCTGCCGCTGGGCGGCGCGCTGGTGCTCGCCGGCATGACGCTGGGCGCGATCGATCTGACCATGACCTTGTGGCGCGCGCGGCCGCTACCGCTGCCGGCGCGCTTCGTCGCCGCCGGCCTTTGCTTCATGCTGGTGACGGCGCTGCTCGGGCTCGGCTTTGCGCTGACCTTCACGCTGCCGCGCCCGCCGGCGGCGCTCCTGGCGCTGACCGGCGGCGGCCTCGGACTGCACCTGGCGGCCGGCCTCGGCGGCTGGTTCACGCTGACCGCGATGGGCGTCAGCTACCGGCTGCTGTCGATGTTCATGCTGGCGCCGGAAGAGCCGCGCGCGACCACCTGGGCGGCGCTGATTCTGACCACGGCCGGCGTCGGCCTGGCGCTGGCGGCCGGCCTCGGGCGCCTGCTGGCCGGCTGGAGCGGCATCACGGCCGAATGGCTGGGCGCGGCGCTGGCGGTACTCGGGCTGGCTTGCTATCTGGCCGACATGCTGCAGTTCTACCGCACCCGCAAGCGCCGCCAGCTGGAGCTGAACAGCGTGACGGCGGCGGTGGCGCTGACGCTGCTGGCGCTGGCGATCGCCGCTGCCGGCATCGCCGCCGCGCTGGGGCACTTCGGGCAGTGCGCGGCGGCGCTCGGCTACCTGTTCGTGTTCGGCGGCCTGACCGGACTCGGGCTCGGCCAGCTGTACAAGATCGTGCCGTTCATGACCTGGCTGGAAGTGTTCGGACCGAAGATGGGCAAGGGGCCGGTGCCACGCGTGCAGGATCTGGTCGACGAGCGGCGCGCGCGGCCGCTGTTCGGCCTGTACCTGGCGGCGGTGCTGCTGGCGACTGCCGCGTTGGCGCTGCAGCTGACGCCGCTGTGGCGCGCGGCGGCCGCGCTGCAGCTGCTGGCGATGCTGCTGATCGTGCGCGAACTGTGGCGCGCCCGCCATCCCGATCCCGACCTGCGGCCGAGCGTGCCGTCGATGCCGAACATGAAGGCGCCGCCGAAGCGGCCGCCGGCCAGTATTCCCAACCCCGCTCCCACCGTTCAAGGAGATTGACATGACCGTTTCGCTTCACACCCTCGACGTGCGCCCGATCCTCCTGGCCGGCGGCGAGCCGTTCCAGGAAATCATGCAGGCGGTGACGCGGCTGGAACCGGGGCAGGGCTTGCGGCTGTTGGCCACCTTCAAGCCGGTGCCGCTGTTTTCGGTGATGGAGCGAAAAGGTTTCGCGCATTGCGCCAAGGAGCTCGGCGGCGGCGACTGGGAAGTCCTGTTCACGCCGAAAGATGCCGTGCCGGCACCAGCACCGGCACCGGCGCCGGCATCGGCGCCTACGCAGGGGCCGGTCGGGCGCGTGACCGCGGAGGACACCGCCGGCTGGCCGGCGCCGGCAAACTCGCTCGACAACCGCGGCATGCTGCCGCCGGAACCGCTGGTGCTGACGCTGGAGGCGCTGGAGCCGATGGCGGCCGGCACGGTGCTGGAATGCTGGTACGACCGCGATCCGCTGCTGCTGTATCCGGAACTGGAGACGCGCGGCCACCAGGCCCATTGCGAAAAGCGCGGCGCCGACTACCGGGTGCTGATCCGCCGCGGCGCCGGCCAGGGGAGCGCCGCATGAGCGCCCCCGCCAGCGAGGAATTGCGCGAGGCGCTGCGCGAAGTGTTCGACCCCGAGCTCGGCTACAACATCGTCGACCTCGGGCTGGTGTACGACATCGAGGTACGGGACGGCACTGCGTACGTGACGATGACGCTGACTACGCCCGGCTGCCCCGCTTCCGACATGATTCAGGGCGGCGTGCAGCAGCGGCTGGAAGCCTTCGCCGGCATCGACGAAGTCGAGATCGAGCTGGTCTGGGAGCCGCGCTGGTCGCCGCAGGCGATGAGCCCGGTGGCCAAGGAACATTTCGGCATCGAGGACTAGCATGGCCGCGTCCGATCCGCTGTTGGCGCTGAACCGCCTGTTCATGCAGGCGCTGCTGCAGATGGGCGAGAGCGGCCAGGTCGATGCCGCCTGCCGGCTGGCGGCGCAGGGCTGGTCGCTGTTGCGCCAGCAGCAGCCGCACGAAGCCGAGCGCCTGAACGGCGTCATGCACAGTCTCTGCCGGCGCGCGCCGGCCATCGGTCAGAAATCGCCATCCGGCGAGCAACCCGCTGTCCAACCACCCAGTTCATGAAAGGAAACAACGATGAGCGCTAGCCAAAACCTCGATGTCCGCCAACTGGTGCCGATGCAACGGCACAGCACGATTTTCAACACCTGGCGCAACCTCGCGCCCGGCAACAGCTTCGTGCTGATCAACGACCATGATCCGAAGCCGCTGTATTACCAGTTCGACGCCGAGCACAACGGCGAATTCACCTGGGATTACCTGGAGTCCGGCCCCGATACCTGGCGGGTGCGCATCGGCAAGCAGGCCGCCGCGTAAGGCAGCCGGGGCCCGGGTTTCGCCTGCCCGGGACCGCTGGTACAGGAATACTTCCGGTTGAACCCGGTCGGCGCCAGCGGGATGTGCGCCGGCGTGGCGATACCGCCGCCGCCCCTCAAGCGGCGGCGGTATTTTTTTTGCTAAGTTACAGCGTTGGAGTATGTGCGGATTTCGACCGCTTCGCGCCCGGTGTCGGAGCGCTACCCCGGGAGTATCGGTTTTTGGTAGCGCCGACTGGTGGCTTAGAGCCCGGCGTTGTTGCGATCCAGCACGTGCTCGGCGCGATAGCTGGAACGCACCATCGGCCCCGCCACCACTTCGACGAAACCCTTGGACAGCGCCAGCGTGCGGTAGTCGCGGAAGGCTTCCGGACTGACGTAGCGCTCGACCGGCAGGTGGTGCACGCTCGGGCGCAGGTACTGGCCGAAGGTCACCACGTCGACTTGCGCCGCGCGCAGGTCGTCCAGCGCGCTTTCGATCTCGGCATCGGTTTCGCCCAGGCCCAGCATCAGGCTGGTCTTGGTCAGCGTCGCCGGCGCGTGGCGCTTGGCGAACGCCAGCACGTCCAGCGTCTGCCGGTAGCCGGCGCGCACGTCGCGCACGCGGTGCGTCAGGCGCTCGACCGTTTCCAGGTTCTGCGCGAAGGTCACCAGCCCGGCATCCAGCACCGCTGCCACGCATTCCTCGCGGCCGGAAAAATCCGGCGTCAGCGCTTCCACCGCGGTGTCCGGCGTGCGCTCGTGGATCGCGCGGATGCAGGCGGCGTAATGGCCGGCGCCGCCGTCGGGCAGGTCGTCGCGGTCGACCGAGGTCAGCACCACGTAGCGCAGCTTCATCAATTCCACCGCGCGCGCGACGTTGGCCGGCTCCAGCGGGTCGAGCCAGCCGTGCGGGTTGCCGGTGGCAACCGCGCAGAACTTGCAGGCGCGCGTGCAGACTTCGCCCATCAGCATCAGCGTCGCGGTGCCGCGGCCCCAGCATTCGCCGATGTTCGGGCACTTCGATTCGGCGCAGACGGTGTGCAGCTTGTGTTCCTGCACGATCTCGCGCACTTCTTCGTAGTGGCCGCCGGACGGCACCTTCACGCGCAGCCAGATCGGCTTCGGATGGGCGTTCGGGATCGCGCTGTTGGCGTTCGGCCGCATGCCGTCCTTGACCGCGTGGGTGCCGTCGGGCGTCACGTACTTGGTGCCGCTCGGCAGGCGCGTGGCTGCGGCCGGCATCTGGCGCAGCGGCTGGGTGTCGGCGGCGGCCGGAGCGGCGACCGGGGAAGTTTCAGGACGGGCGGAGGAAGTCATCGGTGCACGGGCAGGCCGGCGGCGCGGCGCCGCGGCCGGGGGTCGGAATGAAGCCATGATTGTACCGCCTGCGGCGGCCGCGGTCGGGCCGAAGTCCTTGGAGTGCCGTGCTGCTCAATACAGCTTCTGCGCCGATTCGTGCACCAGTTGCGCGTACAGCGCGTGCCGTGCCGGCGCGATCCGGCCGGCGGCGACCGCTTCCAGCAGCGCGCAGCCGGGTTCGTTCAGGTGGCGGCAGTTGTAGAAGCGGCAATGGCCCAAGTGCGGCGCGAAATCGCGAAATGCCCGTTCCAGCATTCCTTCGCTCAACTGGTACAGGCCGAATTCCTGGAAGCCGGGCGAATCGATCACCGCGCCGCCGTCCTCCAGCGCATACAGCCGCGTAAAGGTGGTGGTGTGCTTGCCGGTATCGAGCGCGGCCGAGATCTCGCGCACCGCGATGTCGGCATTGGGTACCAGCAGGTTGACCAGCGACGACTTGCCCATGCCGGACTGGCCGATCAGGATCGTCGTCTGGCCGGCCAGGAGCGGCGCCAGCACCGCGCGGGTGGCGTCCGGTTCGGCGCGCGCCGACACTTCGTGCAGCGGGTAGCCGAGCCCGGCGTACAGCGCCAGCCGCCGCTGCGCCGCCGGCAGCGCGGCGGTGATGTCGGTCTTGTTCAGCACGATGCGGGCGTCGATGCCGGCCGCTTCCGCCGCCACCAGCGCGCGCGAGATCAGGTCGTCGGAAAAGCCCGGCTCGGTGGCGACCACCAGCAGCAGTTGCGTGACGTTGGCGGCCAAGAGCTTGGCGCGGTACTGGTCGGAGCGGTACAGCAGCGTCTTGCGAGGAGCGATCGATTCGATCACGCCCTGGTCGGCCGAGGTCGGCTTGAAATGCACGCGGTCGCCGACCGCGACGTCGCTCTTCTTGCCGCGGGTGACGCAGTTGCGCCTGATGCCGCCGGCCTCCACCAGGTAGTGGCGGCCGTGGGCGGCGATGACGGTGCCGGTATCTTCAGGGGCGGCCGCCATCCGTTACGCCAGCCTGCGGCCGGCGACGGCATCGGCCTTGGCGGCGCAGATGAAGTCGTTTTCCGAAATGCCGCCGGCACCGTTGTTGACGCTGTGGGTGTCGAAGCGGACCTGGCAGCGGTTGTAGCCGACCACCAGTTCCGGGTGGTGGTCTTCCGCGTGCACCACCCAGGCCAGCGCGTTGACGAAGGCCAGCGTCTCGTAATAGTCCTTGAACGAAAACGTCTTGGTCAGCTTGCCGTCGATCAGCGACCAGTCCGGCACCGCGGCCAGGTATTCGTCGATCTGCGCGTCGGCGAGCGCGGTTTCGGTGTGGCGGGACTGCTTCTGCAGCAGTTCGGCGTTGCTTATCATGGGACCTCCGGATCAGGCGGCGCGGATCTGGTTGAGACGATGGATGCGCAGCGCCGCCGGCGGATGCGAATCGTAGTAGGCGGAATACAGCGGGTCGGGCGTCAGCGTCGACGCATTGTCTTCGTACAGCTTGACCAGCGCCGCCACCAGGTCGCCGGCGTCGGCGTGGCGGGCGGCGAAGGCGTCGGCCTCGAATTCATGCTTGCGCGAGGTGATCGACGCCAGCGGCGACAGCAGGAAGGTGAACACCGGCAGCACCAGCGCGAACAGGATCAGCGCCAGCGCGTCGTTGTTGGTCAGCAGCATCGGGTCGACGCCGAGCCCGGCGTAGAACCACGCCTGCGTCTTCAGGTAGCCGAGCAGCGCCAGGAAGGCCAGCGATAGCGCGAACATCACGACGATGCGCTTGACGATGTGCTTCAGCTTGAAGTGGCCGAGCTCGTGCGCCAGCACCGCCTCGATTTCCTGCGGCTGCAGGCGCGACAACAGGGTATCGAAAAATACGATCCGCTTGGCCGCGCCGAAGCCGGAAAAATACGCGTTGCCGTGCGCGCTGCGCTTCGAGCCGTCCATCACGAACAAGCCCTTGGAGGCGAAGCCGACGCGCAGCATCAGGCCGTCGATGCGCGCACGTAGCGCCTCGTCCTGCAGCGGCGTGAACTTGTTGAACAGCGGCGCGATCACGGTCGGATACAGCACCAGCATCAACAGCTGGAAGCCGCTCCACACCAGCCACGCGTACAGCCACCACAGGTCGCCGCTCCTGTCCATCAGCCACAGGATCACCCACAGTAGCGGCAGCCCGATGACCGCGCCCAGCAGCAGGCCCTTGACCAGGTCGCTGACGAACAGCCGCAGCGTCATCTTGTTGAAGCCGAAGCGCTGCTCCAGCACGAATTGCCGGTACAGCGTGAACGGCAGGTCGATGGCGCCGGAAATCAGCGCGAACGCCACCACCAGCGCGATCTGGTACGTCATGCCGGCGCCGAAGACGCCGAACAGCGCGATCGACAGCCACTGCAGCCCACCCAGCAGCGTGAAGCCGACCAGCACCGCGGCGTTGACCAGCAACAGCAGCAGGTCGAGCTTGGTGCGGGCGGCCGTGTAGTCGGCCGCCTTCTGGTGCGCGGCCAGCGGAATTTTTTGCGCGAATTCGGCCGGTACCGCGCCGCGATGCGCGAGCACGTGGCGGATGTGGCGCGAGCCGAGCCAGAACCGCAGCACCAGCGTGACCATTAGGACCGCCACGAACAGCATCGAAAACGCGAGTGAAGACATGCTTTCCCTGTGAGAAAATGGCAATTTGCCAGACGAAGGAAACAATTATGTCACAAGCGGATCACCTGCCGGCGACCCCGGCGGCAGCCGAAAACCTGCCGCGTCCGAACGAATTCAACCTGGTCTGGGTCGACATGGAAATGACCGGCCTCGACCCCGACAAGGACCGCATCATCGAAGTGGCGGTGGTGGTGACCGACGCCGAACTGAACGTGCTGGCGGAAGGCCCGGTGTTCGCGATCCATCAGCCGGACGCCGTGCTGGACGGCATGGACGCATGGAACAAGGGCACCCACGGCCGCTCCGGCCTGACCGAGCGTGTGCGCGCGTCGACCGTGACCGAGGCGCAGGCGGAAGCGGCGCTGATCGGTTTCCTGAAGCAGTTCGTGCCGAGCGGGAAATCGCCGATGTGCGGCAATTCGATCTGCCAGGACCGCCGCTTCATGGCGCGCGGGATGCCGAAGCTGGAGGCGTTCTTCCATTACCGCAACCTGGACGTGTCGACGCTGAAGGAACTGGCGCGGCGCTGGAAGCCGGAACTGGCGGCCGGCTTCAAGAAGCATCAGAAGCATACGGCGCTGGCGGATATCGTCGAGTCGATCGAGGAGTTGCGGTATTACAGGGAGCATTTTATTCGGGGGTGAAGGGGAGGGGTTTTATATACTCCCCTTCATGCCTTGCTGAGTCGGGCATAAATGCTCCGGGTTTTCCCTATACTCCCAGCTTTTCTTGGGTAGAATTGGCTGCGATGCCGGCCGCTTTCTCGCCAACTTTCCATTTGTCGTTCCCACAGAAGCCGGAACCCAGTGGCCTTGAGTTTGGCGCTAACTGATCCGGCTGTTATTCCGTAGTGCCTTGCCGGGGGTGGCCCGGCGGCCACCTACTTTTCTTGTCTCGCCAAGAAAATTAGGAAAAAGAAGGCGACCGCGAGGCCGCTGCCCTTCGGGTTCCCACCAAACTGCCCGGCAAATCGGGAAACGGAACCAACTCGCTGCGCTCGCACATGTTCCGTTTCTGATCCGATTTGCCGGCCACTTTGGCGGCAGCGTCCAAGCGGGGCATGTCAAAGGCAAAAGCAACTTCAACGGCGTGCAGCGTTACTCGTCCGCCTTCCCCGCCTCCTCGTTCGCTCCACAGCATTTCTTGTATTTCTTGCCGCTGCCGCAAGGGCAGGGGTCGTTGCGGCCGACTTTCGGCTGGGTGCGTTCGACGGTGGCGACTGCGGATTTGCGCTGCGGCAGCCAGTAATCGTAGATCGCCGGGATCGCGTATTCGACTTCGATCGCCAGCTTGTGGCGCTGCATCGGGTCGGCGATCAGCGCCTGTTCCTCGGCGTCGATGTCTTCGGAACCGAGCAGGTAGATCGGGCGCACCATGTCGGCCAGCTTCGATTCCCAGATCGGCGCCCACGCCTGCTGGCGCAGGCCGGCGCCTTCCCAGAAGCCCCAGGCCCAGGCTTCGGCGTCGAGCAGCATCTTGCCTTCGTGCTCGAATTCGCAGAACAGCGGCTCGAATTCCTTCGGCGCCACTTCCAGCGTGATCGCGATCTCGTTCATGAAGCGGGCGATCAGGCCGACGATGCGCTTGAATTCCTTGTCCGACTTGAATGTCGGCGCGGTGCGCTCCTCGCCCCAGACGTGCGGCAGCCACTCGGCCAGCGGCACTTCCTCGGGGCCGACCACCAGCGCGGTCAGAAAGCCGTGCAGGATGTCCATCGTCATGCCGTCCTCGGCACAACGTTCGGACAGCAGGAACTGGTCGAGTTCGTCGAATTCCTTGTCGCTCAAGGGCTGGTCGGCATGCATGGGGATAGGCGGCGTTGGGGGAAAGGGCGATAGTGTACTCGCGACCGTACAATGACGGGATGACTCCGCTTGCCGTTTCCTATGCCGAACTGTCGCCCGAGCTGGTGCTCGACGCGCTGGACAGCGTCGGCCTGCACGGCGACGGCCGGCTGCTGGCGCTGAACAGTTACGAAAACCGCGTCTACCAGGTTGGCATCGAGGACGGGCCGCCGCTGGTGGCCAAGTTCTACCGGCCGCTACGCTGGAGCGACGCGGCGATCCTGGAAGAGCATGCGCTGGTGCAGGAACTGGCGGAGCGCGAAATCCCGGCGGTGCCGGCGCTGACGCTGGCGGGCGGCACGCTGCACCGTTTCGGCGGCTATCGCTTCGCTGTGTTTCCGCGCCGCGGCGGCCGCGCGCCGGAGCTGGAC
>JBAUJK010000129.1:0-3440 GCA_049683695.1 Burkholderiaceae bacterium | reverse complement strand
ATCCGCGCCAGCAGGCCGCCAGCGAGTACATGAACTGGCTGCGCGCCGACGGTTCGGAGGCGGCGCTGGCGAAGGACGACTTCGCGCGCATGGAAGGCCTGTTTTCCGCCATGGGTCAGCCGGCGGCGGACTGGTTCACACCCGAGGTGCGCGCGCGCTATCATGGCTGCTGGTCACGTGGCCTGCGCGGCGGCGTCAACTATTACCGCGCGTCGCCGCTGCATCCGCCGGCGCCCGGCCATGCCGGGCCGCTGAAGCTGGACCTGAATCCGGACGACTTCCGCGTCACGGTGCCGACCCGGGTGATCTGGGGCGAGCGCGACATCGCGCTGCCCGCCAGCCTGCTGGACGGGCTGGATGCCCTGTTGCCGGACCTGCAGATCGAGCGCATCCCGGAAGGCAGCCACTGGGTGATCCACGAACAGCCGCAGCGCGTCAACCGGCTGATCCGCGGTTTCCTGCCGCCGGACGACGCGCCCTAGCGCCGCGGCCGGCAGCGACGCTCGAACTTTTGCCGGCCAAACGCTTCCTACTGACAATGATTCCCGTTTCCGCGCGCCGCCGTGGCGGCGCCGGATGCGGCTTTCCCGGGCCACTGTCTTCCGTCGAAAGGAGCACGCCATGTCCGCTCGTCATCCGCACTCCGCCTCGCGCGCCCGCTCCCGCTCCCGTCCGGCGCCGGTTTCGCAGCTGCAGCCGTCCAAAGCGCGCGATCCAGCTCTGCACGAGGAGCGGGTGCTGGACCGTGCGCTGGAAGACACTTTCCCGGCCAGCGATCCGGTCGCGGAAACACCCAACACCGAGCAGTTGACCGCCAAGGAAAAGGTAAAGGAAACCCTGCTCGACGATGCACTGGAACTGACCTTTCCCGCCAGCGATCCGACCGCGGTCGCATCCAGCTACGAGCGCATCAAGGCGGCCCCCGACCTGCCGCCGGCGCGCACCGACCACCAGGTCAATTCGATTCCGCCGATCCCGCCCAAGCGGGACTAACCCGTCGCCGCGGCCGGCCGGCTTCCGGGCGGCCGGCCTTTCCCGGATAATGCGTGTTTCCGATTATCCATTTCCTTTTTCCATGGCTCGAACAGATTTCGCGTTTTTTCATCCGCTGCGCGTGCGCTGGGCGGAAGTCGACATGCAGGGCATCGTCTTCAATGGTCACTATCTGACCTATTTCGACGTCGCGTTCACCGAATACTGGCGCGCGCTCGGCCTGACCAATGCGCTGGAACAGGCGAAGGAGGGGCGCGAAATGTTCGCGCGTCGCGCCACCATCGATTACATGGCACCGGCGCGCTTCGACGACGAACTGGAAATCGGCGTGCGCTGCGCCGCCTTTGGCCGCTCGTCGGTGCGCTTCGTACTGGAAATCCATCGCGGCGACGAGCACCTGATCAGCGGCGAACTGCTGTACGTGTACGCCGACACCGCGATCCGCAAGGGCGTGCCGCTCCCGCCGGCGTGGCGCGAGAAGATCGCCACCTTCGAGCGCATCGCGCCGGCCGCGCAATGACGCTGCGTCTGGCGCTCGGCGACTGGGGCCGGCTGGGCGCCGACGCGTTCGCGGTGCGCGAGGAAGTGTTCGTGCAGGAGCAAAAGATCCCGCTGGAACTGGAGCAGGACGAGATGGACGCGCGCAGCCTGCACGCGGTCGCCTACGACGCGCACGGCCGCGCGATCGGCACCGGGCGCCTGCTGCCGGACGGCCACATCGGCCGCATGGCGGTATGCCGCGCGGAGCGCGGGCAGGGGATCGGCGGCGCGCTGCTGGAAGCGTTGATGGAAGAGGCGCGCCGGCGCGGCGACTCGGCCGTGCTGCTGAACGCGCAAATCCAGGTGGAAGCGTTCTATCGGCGTTATGGCTTCGAGCGCAGCGGCCCGGAATTTTCCGAGGCCGGCATCCCGCACGTGCCGATGCGGCGCCCCTTGCCGCCGGCCTGAGGCGGCGGCGCCGGACGCGGCTGCAGGCCCTCGGGCAGCAGCCGCTCGATCAGTTGCGGCGGCCGGCCGTCGCACAGCCGCACCAGGGTCGAGCTGCGGGTGCCGTAGCCGGGCGAGACGATGCACACCGGCGACAGCAGCCGCTCCAGTTCGATGTCGACGCCGGTCGCCGGCAGCCGGCAATCGTGCGCCTGCGTGGTATCGGTCAGCATTTCGAAATAGGCATCGTCCGGCGCGCCCTGGCACAACAGGCTGGCGAACTGCGCCTTGGCGCGCACCACCTTCGGCCACGGCGTGTCGAGCGCGGCGTTCGACAGGCCGTAGATGCCGCGCGGCAGCGGCTGGCCGTTGCGGGTGTCGGCGCCTTCCAGTTCCCGGTTCGAGTACCACAGCAGCGAGTCGCCGTCGCCCAGCAGCAGGTTGAAGCCGTTGTAGGCGCCGGCGCGCGGCGCGATGACATCCAGATAGTCGCGCGGCGACAGCGTGCCGGCCAGGTAATCGGCCACCAGCGCGCCGCGCGACGGCGCATCGGTGCGTCTTTCGTCAGGGCCGCGCACGTTGGTGATCGCCGCGAAGCGCCCGCCGCGGGTGATCCCCATCCAGCTGCCGCCGCCGCGCAAATCTCGTCCGGCATAGATGTCGGGATGCTCGTTCCACCAGCTGGCAGGCTGCGTCGGGCGCTCATGGAATTCATCGCGGTTGGCGGCGGCCACCAGCGGCATGCCGGGTACGACTTGCCAGGCAAAAACGATCAGGCACATGCGGTACGGTCCAGAAAATGCGCGGCGCGGCGTGTGCCGCCGAGCGGAAAATGCCGGCCGGCGGCCATCGCCGCGTATTGTGGCGCGGCATGCGTCCGGTTTTCGGTCCAGTCGCAGGCGTGCAGGTTCATAAGGGGAGTATCCCTAAAAAACGTTCGATACCGGAGCAATCGCGCCCGGTTTTGAAAATACACCCATTGGTATATGGTTATCGGGTGTTCATGGCCGGCCGCTCAGGCGGGGTCCGGCAAGGCGTAGGGCAGTTCTCCCAGCGTCAGTAGCGGGCCGTCGGCAGCACCGAGATGGATCGTGCCGGCGTCCAGCGCCGCCAGTTTCAGCTCGACCAGGCAAGCCATCGCGTCCGCGCCGGCCGCTTCGGCATTGACGATCTGTCCGCAGGGCTGGCCAGGATCGGCGCTGGAAAACACTTCGACGCCGGCACGCGCATCGCGGCTGGCAACGCTGGCCGGCAGCATGCGCCGCTTCACCTTGCCGAGGTACTGGCTGCGGGCGACGATTTCCTGGCCCGGGTAGCAGCCCTTCTTGAAATTGACGCCGCCGATCGCTTCGTAATTGATCATCTGCGGCACGAACTTTTCCTGCGTCGGCGCGGTGATCTGCGGGATGCCGGCGGCGATCTCACTCAGCCGCCAGGCCGCCTCGCCGGCCGGGCGCAATGCCTGCGCCAGGTGCGGCCAGGCGTCGCGCGCGGCTGCCGGCGTGGCGATCCACTGATAG
>JBAUJK010000128.1:0-3552 GCA_049683695.1 Burkholderiaceae bacterium | reverse complement strand
GAATGTCTTGAACTGGCCGGAGACGCCTCCGAGATAGGTCGGCGATCCCAGTATGTACCCGTCGTACTTCACCAGTTCGTTGGGTGCTTTTGCCAAGTCCTCGGCCTTCAGCAAGTGGACTTCGACGTTCGGGACGCTTCTCGCACCTTCAAAGACATGGGTGGCGATCTGCTCGGTATGGCCATGGGCACTATGGTAGATGATGGCGAGTTTTTTCATTTCTTTGGCTCCAGATAGGTTGGGTTTTCTGTTAAGGACAGTTGGATCGTCAGCGTGAAATCGATTCGATGACGACTGCAGCGAGATAAAGGCCAAGGCCAAAGACGGTGTGGTTGGCCATGCTTCGAATGCAGTTCTTCAACGGAGTCGGCGTCCTGGAAGCGGCAATGCCGAGCCCCATGGCCGGCTGCATCACGAATAGAGGCACCACAACCGTGCCAAAGCCCACGGCGATGGCCGGCACGAGAGACGGACTCTGCATCCAGGCCAGCCCCTGCAGACCGACCAGCAATCCCGCGAATGCGACGCCGACCGCATAGTGGGTCAGCCAGCCCCAGGCAAGCTCGCCGGGTACCGGCTGGGCTTTCCCGATCGCGTCATGCGCCAGTCTGCCGCGGAACAGATGCCCGACCCAACGCCCGACGAATGCGAAATTGAGCGTCGGGATTCCCAGTCGTTTCAGCAGCGCGAGCCAGACATCCATGATCGCGGTGGCGCCGATCCCAATGAACACGACCCGTACCATGTTTTCGAACACCATCATGAGAACTCCTTCCAGTTGACGATTGAAATCCTGGAGTCCACTATAGAAGTTTAAGTTAACTTCAAGTCAAGGGGTTTCGACAATGGATATCGCTGACGTCGCCAAGCGCGCGGGGGTGCCTGCTTCAACCCTGCGCTACTACGAGAAAAAGGGACTGATTGCATCAGTTGGCCGGCAAGGCGCCCGACGCCGCTTTGCCCCGACCGTGCTGGATCAACTGGCACTTATTGCCTCGGACAAGCAGCCGGATTGTCTCTGGATGAAATTGGCACCATGCTGTCGCCCAACGGCAGGCCGGCAATCGACAGGCAGCTACTTAGGGTCAAGGCAGACGAGATCGACAAGACGATTCGTCAACTGCGCGCGGTAAGTCGTGGACTGCGACATGCCTCGGTCTGCCCGGCGCCCAGCCACGCGGAGTGCCCGACGTTCCAGCGGCTGCTGAAAGCGGCGGCCTCGGGTGCGCTGGATAACCGGCGGCGAAGCAGTGAATTGAAACGCGCCGGCAGATAGGCGAGGGCTCTGCCGGACGCAGAAGAGTCAAATTTCTTTCCAACACGCCCGCTTGGTTTTCGTGTTGTTCTGCCTGTCGCCCGTGTTCGGCCTCGTGCAGTCGGGAATGCGTATCGGGCGTCGGGTGTCGCCTGGACTTGCCTCATGCTCCGGCCATGGCAGATGAAAAAAGGCCCAGTGAATCACTGGCCCTTAAGGGTCTGCAAAAATTTCGATGTTATTCCCGCCTACATCTTCCGATGCCTTCGAAAGCCTGGCTTTACACGATTCTCAGCACGCTGATCTCGTAACCCGGTAACGCCAGGGTACAGCCGAGACCGCACGCCTTTTCAAAGCGCTTGCAGCCTCTTACCAGGCAGCGATCACCGAATTCTTGAATTCGGACACCACGAACTGCTTGACTTCCGGGCTGTGGTAGGCCTTGACCAGCTTGGCCACCCACGGCTTGTCCTTGTCCGCGGTGCGCACCGCGATGATGTTCGCGTACGGGCCCTTGGCGTCCTCGATCGCGATCGCATCCTTGGTCGGCGACAGGCCGGCGGACTCGGCGTAATTGCCGTTGACGGCAGCAGCGTCGAGGTCGTCGAGCGAGCGCGGCAGCTGGGCGGCGTCGAGTTCGATGATCTTCAGCTTCTTCGGATTCTCGGCGATGTCGAGCGGAGTGGCCTTCAGGCCGGCGTTCGCCTTCAGCTTCAGCAAGCCTTGCGACTGCAGCAGCAGCAGGCCGCGGCCGCCATTGGTCGGGTCGTTCGGCACGCCGACGCGCGCGCCCGGCTTCAGCTCGGCCAGCGACTTCACCTTCTTCGAGTAGATGCCCATCGGGAAGGTGACGGTGTAACCGACGTTGCTGAACTTGTAGCCGCGGTCCTTGATCTGCGCTTCCAGGTAGGGCAGGTGCTGATAACTGTTGGCGTCGAGGTCGCCGGCGGCCAGCGCCGCGTTCGGCTGCACGTAGTCGCTGAATTCGATCACCTGGATCTGCAGGCCCTCCTTGGCAGCCACCTTCTTCACGACTTCCATGATCTGCGCATGCGGGCCGGCGGTGACGCCGATCTTGATCGGCTTGTCCTGCGCCAGAACCGGGGGGGCGACGCTGATGGCGAGGCCGGCGGCGGCGATGAACTGGATGAGTTGACGACGTTTCATGTGCTTCCTTTCAATAAGCGGGGATCACCCAAAAAAAATGGAGCAGGGCGCGTTCAGCGGTGCGACAGGCGCCGCACCAGCGCATCGCCGGCCATTTGCACCAGTTGTACGAAAACGATCAGGATCAGCACCACCAGCAGCATCACTTCCGGCAGGAAGCGCTGGTAGCCGTAGCGGATGCCGACGTCGCCCAGGCCGCCGCCGCCGATGGCGCCGGCCATCGCCGAATAGCCGACCAGGCTGACGAAGGTGATGGTCAGGCCGGCGACGATGCCAGGGAAGGCTTCCGGCACCAGCACCTTGAACACGATCTGGGAAGTCGACGCGCCCATCGCCTGCGCTGCCTCGACCAGGCCGCGGTCGACTTCGCGCAGCGAGGCTTCCACCAGCCGGGCGACGAACGGCGCCGCGGCCAGCGTCAGCGGCACGATCGCAGCGGCGGTGCCGATCGACGATCCGACGATGAAGCGGGTGAACGGGATGATCGCCACCAAGAGAATGATGAACGGCGTCGAGCGCACTGCATTGACCACGATGCCTGCAATCCGATTGAACAGCGGACGCGGCAGGATACCGCCGCGCTCGGTCAGATGCAGCAGGATGCCGAGCGGCACCCCGAGTAGTGCGCCGAATACGCCGGCGACGCCGACCATCAGCACGGTTTCGTAGAACGACTGGATAAACAGATCGAGCATTTCAGGCGACATGGTTCATTTCCTCCACCGTGACGCCGTGCTGGCGCAGAAAATCCATCGCGGCGCCGATGTCGGCCTCGCCGCCGCTGGCCAGGATCGCCAGCGAGCCGAACGCCTGGCCCTGGATCTCGTCGATCTGGCCATGCAGGATGTTGAAGTCGAGGCCGTGGCGGCGGATCGTTTCCGACAGCAGCGGCTGATCGACGCCGGCGCCGGTGAAGGCCAGCCGGAACAGCCGCGCGGCGCGGCCGTCGGCGCTCGGCTGTGCCAACCGCGCGCGCACCCGCTGCAGCACGCCGGGCGGCAGTTCCTGCGAAATCACGTCGCCGATCAGCGCCCGCGTCACTTCATGCTGCGGCTGGCGGAACACGTCCAGCACCGCGCCTTGTTCGACCACGCGGCCGGCTTCCATCACCGCCATGCGATCGCAGATCG
>JBAUJK010000127.1:0-4786 GCA_049683695.1 Burkholderiaceae bacterium | reverse complement strand
ACCATCGCCCGGATTTCCGCCCCGGCCATCGTCCCGGCCCGCCGCCGCGCGTGGTCCGCGGCGCCGGCCCGCGCCACGACATCTACCGCGGCCAGCGGCTGCCGGCCTACTACCGCGGCCACCGCTACGTGGTCGAAAACTGGCGCCTGCATCGCCTTGCCCCGCCGCCGCGCGGCCACTACTGGGTGCAGACCGGCGCCGACTACCTGCTGGTCGCCGCCGCCACCGGCCTGATCGTCCAGATCGTGCTGCAGTAGCGGCGCACTACCCGCCCGCGCCGGAACAGGCTCCTAGCCCCGGTGCGGGATCTCCAGCCCGCGCGCCACCGCCGGCCGCGCGACGAACGCCTCCAGCGCGCGCCGCACGTGGGTAAAGGCGGCGAAATCCACCAGCTCGCCAGCTCCGTAGAAGCCGACCAGGTTGCGCACCCACGGGAAGGTGGCGATGTCGGCGATCGTGTAGTCGTCGCCCATGATCCAGGCACGTTCCGCCAGATGGCGGTCGAGCACGCCCAGCAAGCGCTTCGATTCCGCCACGTAGCGGTCGCGCGGACGCTTGTCTTCGTATTCGCGGCCGGCGAACTTGTGGAAGAAACCGACCTGGCCGAACATCGGCCCGATGCCGCCCATCTGGAACATCAGCCACTGGATGGTCTGGTAGCGCGCGGCCGGATCGGCCGGCAGCAGGCGGCCGCTCTTGTCGGCCAGGTAGATCAGGATCGCGCCGGATTCGAACAGCGCCAGCGGCTGGCCGCCGGGGCCGTTCGGATCGAGGATCGCCGGGATCTTGTTGTTCGGATTCAGCGACAGGAATTCCGCGCTGGTCTGGTCGTTGCTCTGGAAATCGACCAGATGCGCTTCGTACGGCAGGCCGGTTTCCTCCAGCATGATCGATGCCTTGACGCCGTTCGGCGTCGGCAGCGAATACAGCTGGATGCGGTCCGGATGGCGGGCCGGCCACTTGCGGGTGATCGGAAAGGCGGAAAGATCGGTCATGCTGGTTCCTCTGGTGGCAGCGGCGCCGCGCGCCGCGATGGTCGGATTCCGTTCTGCGAACGAAACGATGAATATAAGCGCTGCGCCGCATCCTGTCCCGGACCGCTCCGGATGCCGCAGACGCGGGTCGCCGTCACGCGGCTGACGAAATCCCCTCTAGAATGGGACCACGCCGTTGCGGCGCCTTCCCTGCCACCACCCGAGCGCACCATGACCCTGGACCAGCCCCGCCAGTTCCTGCTCGACCTGTACCGCGCCGCGGTCGCCGCCGTCAGCGCCGAGGTCTGCCTGCCGCCGTTTCTGCCGGCGCCGCCGGCGCACGGCCGCACGCTGGTGATCGGTGCCGGCAAGGGCGCGGCGGCGATGGCGAAAACCGTCGAAGACCATTGGCCGGGCCAGCTGTCCGGGCTGGTGGTGACGCGCTACGGCCACGGCGCCGACTGCCGCCGCATCGAGGTGGTGGAAGCGGCGCATCCGGTGCCGGACGAAGCCGGCCAGCGCGCGGCGGCGCGCATGCTGCAGATGGTGGCCGGCTTGAGCGAACAGGACCTGGTGCTGTGCCTGGTTTCCGGCGGCGGCTCGTCGCTGCTGGCATTGCCGGCGCCCGGCATCACGCTGGAGCAGAAGCAGGCCGTGAACCGCGCGCTGCTGAAAAGCGGCGCCACCATCTTCGAAATGAATTGCGTGCGCAAGCACCTGTCGGCGATCAAGGGCGGCCGGCTGGCGCTGGCCTGCGCGCCGGCGCGGGTGGTGACACTCTTGATTTCCGACATCCCCGGCGACGACCCGGCGATCGTCGCCAGCGGCCCGACGCTGCCCGATCCGACCACCTGCGAACAGGCGCTGGCGATCCTGCGCAAGTACCGCATCGAGGTGCCGGACAACGTCCGCGCCCACCTGGAAAGCGGCCGCGGCGAAACGCCGAAGCCGGACGAGGAAATCTTCCGGCGCAATACGCACCACATCATCGCCACCGCGCGGCAGGCGCTGCTGGCGGCGGCGGAGCGCGCGCGCGCCACCGGCATCACACCGTATATCCTGTCGGACGAGATCGAAGGCGAGGCGCGCGACATCGGCCTGATGCACGCGGCGCTGGCGCGCCAGGTGGCACGGCACGGTGCGCCGTTTCCCAGGCCCTGCGTGCTGTTGTCCGGCGGCGAAACCACGGTCACCGTGCGCGGCGGCGGGCGCGGCGGACGCAACGCCGAATTCCTACTCAGTGTCGCGCTGGCGCTGCAGGGTTGCGCCGGCGTGCATGCGATCGCCTGCGACACCGACGGCATCGACGGTTCGGAAGACAACGCCGGCGCGCTGCTGGCGCCGGATTCGCTG
Source organism: Burkholderiaceae bacterium (assembly GCA_049683695.1). Taxonomy (GTDB): domain Bacteria; phylum Pseudomonadota; class Gammaproteobacteria; order Burkholderiales; family Burkholderiaceae_D; genus DATJCV01. Next base: position 2,459 of record JBAUJK010000127.1, on the reverse strand, counting down.
GCGCGCGCCGAAGCGCTGGGGCTGAAGCCGCGCGCGCTGCTGGACGACAACGACGGCTACGGCTTCTTCGCGGCGCTGGACGACCTGGTCGTCAGCGGGCCGACACGCACCAACGTCAACGATTTCCGCGCGCTGCTGATCCTGTGAGGCGGTGCCTCACATACTCCCCACGCGGCACCGCTATGCCGCAGGTTTTCCCTGCGGAATTACCGCATACTCCCGCCATCTTGCAAGAGGCCGGAAGCCGGGCGGCTAGCCGCCGCGCTGCGCACGGTCCTTGCGGTTCTGCGCCTCGATGCGGTCGCGCGCTTCCTGCCACTGCTGTTGCGACCAGCTGCGCAACTCGTAGAAATTGCCGCCGGTCGCCAGGTGGCCGCCGCCGTCCATCATGATCGCCTGGCCGTTCAGCCAGTCGCAGCCGTCGCTCATCAGGAAGGTGGCGAGATTCTGCAATTCCTCCAGCTTGCCGGCGCGGCCCATCGGGTTGATCCTGGCGCTGCGCGCGCCCGGCTGTTCGCCCGGATTCAGCCGCTTGCTCATCCCCTCGGTCGGGATTTCGCCGGGCCCGATCGCATTCAGGCGCACGCCGTAGCGCGCCCATTCGGTCGCCAGCGACATCGTCATCGCGTGGATCGCGGCCTTGCTCATCGCCGACGGCACCACGAACGGGCCGCCATTCAAGACCCAGGTGACGATGATCGAGATCACGCTGCGGTAGCTGTCGCCGGAATGCCAGCGGCCATCCTCCGCCATCGCGACCCAGCGCCGGCCGACCGCGTGCGTGACGTAGAAGGTGCCGTGCATGACGATGTTGGCGACCGCGTCGAAGCCTTTCGGCGACAGCGCCGCGGTCGGCGAAATGAAGTTGCCGGCGGCATTGTTGACCAGTCCGGTCAGCGGTCCTTCGGCGAAGATCTGCTCGACCATGTCGTCGACTGCGGCGGCGTCGCGGATGTCGAGGCCGAAGGTCTTGACTGAACCGCCATGCGCCGCCATCAGCTCTTTCGCTGTCTCGTCGCAGACCTGCTTGCGGCGCCCGCAGATATAGATGCCGGCACCGAGCGCCAGATATTTTTCCGCCATCGCGCGCCCGAGGCCGGTGCCGCCGCCGGTGACCAGGATGCGCTTGCCTTGCATCAATTTCGGCTGGAACATGGAAGTCTCCTGTCAGGGAAAGAAAACGGACCGATGCTGCCGATGCATTGTACGGCGCGGGGCGCCGGTCCAGAGACGGCGCCGGCTCAGCCGAGCGCCGGCGGAATGCCGCCCAGCCGCTGGGACAGCCGGTCGGCCAGGCGGCGGATCGCCCGGCCGGCGCTTTCCTGTTTCTCGCGGCTGATCTCGGCCGTCAGCAGGCTGACGGCGACGCCGGCGACCGCGTGCCGGCCGCCGGCGCCGAATACCGGTGCGCCGAAGCAGCGCATGCCTTCGCTCACTTCACCATCGTCGATCGAATAGCCGCGCGCGCGTACCGCCGGCATTTCAGCCAGGAAAGCTTTCAGGTTGCGGCAGCCGTTCGGCGACAGCGGCTTCGGCCACGCCCCCTGCAGCGCGGCGCGGATGTCGGCGTCGGCCAGCGTCGACAGCATCGCCTTGCCGGTCGCGGTGTACGGTGCCGGCAGCCGCATGCCGATGCGGAAGGTCACGCCCAGCGGCCGGCTGCCGTTGCGGCAGGCGATATACACGACGCTGGCGCCGTCCAGCACCGACAGCGTCACGGTGCCCTCCGGCAATTCGTTGATCTCTTCCCAGGCGGCAAAGAATTCGCGCGTGACGTCGCTGCGCTCGAGGAATGCATTGGCCCAGTTCATCAGATGCGGGCCGAGACTCATCTGGCCGTTTTCGGCGCGCTGGATCAACTGCAGGTGCAACAGCGTCGCGCAGATCGTGTGCAGCGAGCTTTTCGGCAGCTCGACCACGCGCGACAGCTCGGCCAGCGACAGCGGCACGCCGGCCTCGGCCAGCGCGTCGAGCACGCGCGACGCCTTCAGCACCGCCGGCGCCAGCGTCTTTTCTGGCGGCGCGGCAACGATCGGTGGGGAGGAAGCGACACTGCGAAGGGAAGGACGTGGCATGGCAGTCAGGCAATCGGAAAAGACGGAGCAGACGCGCGGATGTACCCGCGCGGAAATCGGCAAAAGAGCGCAAGGATAGCAAAGTCGCGGCGGCGCCGGCGCCCGGGGGCTTGACGCTGCCGGTACGCTTCCTTATGATTCCGGCATTCTACCTGAAGAACAACGTTCCATATACGGAACAAACGCCAGCTCAAAGCTGCGCGATCCCGGGAACCATACTCGAAGAAAGCCGACCATGAAACTATCCGACCCGCATCTTCTGCAGCCCCTTTCCTACGTCGACGGCGCCTGGATCGACGCCGACGACGGCGCCACCATCCCGGTGCTGGACCCGGCCAGCGGCGAGACGCTGGCGAAGGTGGCGGCGCTGGGCGCGGCCGAAAC
>JBAUJK010000126.1:0-8141 GCA_049683695.1 Burkholderiaceae bacterium | reverse complement strand
ATCCGGCGGTGTCGCGCGGCCGCCGCTTCGCCGAGCCGGCGCCGGCCACGCGCACCGAATTCCAGCGCGACCGCGACCGCATCATCCATTCGACCGCGTTCCGCCGGCTCGAATACAAGACCCAGGTGTTCGTCAACCACGAAGGCGACCTGTTCCGCACGCGGCTGACGCACAGTATCGAGGTGGCGCAGATCGCGCGCTCGATCGCCCGCAACCTGCGGCTGAACGAAGACCTGGTGGAAGCGATTTCGCTGGCGCACGACCTTGGCCACACGCCGTTCGGCCATGCCGGCCAGGATGCACTGAACGCCTGCATGAAGGATTTCGGCGGCTTCGAACACAACCTGCAAAGCCTGCGCGTGGTCGACGCGCTGGAGCAGCGCTATGGCGCCTTCGACGGCTTGAACCTGACCTTCGAGACGCGCGAGGGCATCCTGAAACATTGCGCGGCAGTCAATGCCGCGCGCCTGGGCGACATCGGCCGCCGCTTCCTGGACAAGACGCAGCCGACGCTGGAAGCGCAGCTGGCCAACCTGGCCGACGAGATCGCCTACAACAACCACGACATCGACGACGGCCTGCGCTCCGGCCTCCTCACGGTCGAGCAGCTGGACGACATCGACTTCTACGCCCGCCACCGGCGCGAGGCGGAGGCGGCGTTTCCCGGCATCGGCGGCCGGCGCGCGATCAACGAGACGGTGCGGCGCATGATCAATGCGCTGATCCTGGACCTGATCGATACCTCGCGCGCGCGCATCACGCAGGCGCAGCCGCGCAGCGTCGACGACGTGCGCGCGGCGCCGCCGCTGATCGCCTTTTCCGAGCCGATGAGCGGCGAGGCGGCGCAGCTGAAGCGCTTCCTGCGCCAGAACCTGTACCAGCACTATCAGGTCAACCGCATGACCAGCAAGGCGCGCCGCATCATCACCGAACTGTTCGGCGCCTTTCTGGACGAGCCGTCACTACTGCCGCCGGACTACCAGGTGGCGGCCGGCGCCGACCGGCTGCCGCGCCAGGCGCGCCAGGTGGCTGACTACATCGCCGGCATGACCGACCGCTACGCGATGCGCGAGCACCGGCGCCTGTTCATGGTCGACGAGATTTGACGCGGGCGGCGCGCCTTTGATGCGCAGCCGCGGTCATCGGATGTGGATACTCTCAGGGTTGGGCGTTTATGCTGGGCGCCTATCCTGAGAAAAACACCTATACTCCCCTGTTTGATTGCCGAGGTTCAGCGCAAATCGCGCAGCGGGTGCGCGGTGTCCGGCCAGGCCGGGGCGAAGAAGCGTTCCACCATCTCCGGCGTCACTTCTTCCAGCGTCGGCGGCTGCCAGCATGGCGCGTTGTCCTTGTCGATCACCAGCGCGCGCACGCCTTCCAGCACTTCGCCATGCTCGAAGCAGCGCCGCACCATCGTGCGTTCCAGCCGCAGGCAGTCGGCGATCGGTAGATGGGCGGCGCGCCGCAGCTGCGCCAGCGTCACGCACATCATCAGCGGCGAGCGCTTTTGCATCACCGCCAGCGTCTGTTGCGCGAACACGCTGTCGTCGGCCGCCAGCGAGGCGACGATCGCCGCCACCTGATCGCTGGCGAAATGGCGGTCGATGGCGGCGCGATGGAGCGCCAGCCGGCAATCGTCGATGTCGACGGCGGTCTGGAACGGCGTCGCGAACACCTGCACCGCGGTGCGCAGGTCGGCGTCCGGCGCCGTTTCCAGCAGATCCATCAGCGCCGGCAATCGCTCGCTCGGCACGAACAGGTCCGCCAGTTGCGCGTACAGCGCGTCGGCGGCAGTGACGGTTTCGCCGGTGACGCCGAGATAGGTGCCGAGTTCGCCCGGCGCGCGCGACAGGAAGAAGCCGCCGCCGACATCCGGGAACAGGCCGATGTTCACTTCCGGCATCGCCATCTTGGTGCGTTCGGTGACGATGCGCAGCCGACACGGTGCGCCGGCTTGCGCCACGCCCATGCCGCCGCCCATCACGATGCCATCCATCAGCGCAATGTACGGTTTGGGGTAATGGTGGATCAGGTGGTTCAGCGCGTATTCTTCGGTGAAGAAATCTTCCAGCAGCGCGCTGCCGTCGCGCGGCGTCGCCTGGCCAGCGTCGTGGAAGAAGCGGATGTCGCCGCCGGCGCAGAACGCCTTGTCGCTGCTGCCATGCACCACCACCGCGCGTACCGCCGGATCGTCGCGCCATGCAAGCAGCGCCCGACTGATCGCGCGCACCATGTCGAGCGACAGCGAATTGAGCGCGCGCGGGCGGTCGAGCGTGAGGAAGGCAGTGCGGTTCTGGATGCGGGTCTGGATGAATTCGGTCATGTCGTCGGGAGCGGTCAACGCCGGAAGGAAAAATCGGCAACGGCGCGATGATAGCAACAGAAATTGAAAAGGGCGCCAGATGCGCCCTTGTAACGATGCTGCGAGGGTGGCGTCGCCGCTGTCGCGGCGCGTGCCGGCCTGCCGCTCAGGAAATAGCTGGCGGCTCCGGCAAATGCTTGATCGCGCTGTGCTGATGGTCTTGCAATTTGGCCTTGTACTTCAGGACCTGACGGTCCAGCTTGTCGATCAGCAGGTCGATCGCCGCATACAGATCCTGGGCGATGCTCTCGACGTGCAAATCCTTGCCGCGTAAGCGCAGATTCACTTCCGCTTTCTGACTTTTTTCCTTTTCCGAAATCCGGTCGACCGTGAGGATCACGGCGATGTCGATCACATGATCGAAATGGCGCTTGATGCGTTCCAGCTTGTTTTGTACGTAGGCGTGAATGGCGGGGGTGAGTTCGATGTGGCGTCCACTGATGGTCAGATTCATACAGCGCTCCTATGGGTGGTGTCGCTGGCGGTTCACGGCGTACCTGCAATCCGAACTCCGGCGCCGGAACACAGCAACGCACAACTGCAACAACTAAGCTACCAAGCCTTACGCAGATTCACCGGGGGAATTTTCAGGGCTTCGCGGTATTTGGCTACCGTGCGGCGTGCGACCACCATACCCTGTTCTCCCAGCATATCCGCTAACTTGCTGTCAGAGAATGGATTTTTCGGATCTTCTGCTCCTATCAATTGCTTGATGAGTGCCCGAATCGCGGTGGAGGATGCTTCACCCCCTGCTTCGGTAGCGACATGGCTGCCGAAGAAATATTTCAATTCGAACATCCCATGCGGGGTTAGCATGAACTTCTGGGTGGTGACACGAGAAATGGTGCTCTCGTGTAAACCCAGTGTATCAGCTATTTCGCGCAAGACAAGGGGACGCATCGCGACCGCGCCGTGCGAGAAAAAATTCCTTTGCCGATCGACAATAGCCTGCGATACACGCAGGATCGTATCGAACCGCTGGCGCATGTTCTTGATCAGCCATTTGGCTTCCTGAAGCTGGGTGGCGAGCGAGCCTTCACCCTTGTGCTGCTTCAGGATGCTGGCGTACAGCGAATGCACGCGCAGCCGCGGAATTACTTCCTGGTTCAGCAGCACCTGCCAGCCGGCGCGGGTCTGCTTGACGATCACGTCCGGCACCACGTAGTCCGAGGTGTCGGCGGCAAATGGCGCGCCCGGATACGGATTGCAGCGGCGGATCACGGCCTGGGCTTCGCGCAAGTCCTCATCGTCGCAGTCCAGTGCCTTCTTCAGCTTGTTGAAGTCGCGCTGCGCGAACAGGGGCAGGTGGTCTTCGACGATCTGCAGCGCCAGTCGCCGCGTGACCAGCGGTACCCGCGGCAGGCGCCGGATTTGCAGGGCCAGGCACTCGGCCGCGTTGGCCGCGCCGACGCCCGGCGGATCGAAGCTCTGCAGCATTTTCAGCGCCACCTTGAGTTCTTCGATGTCGACCTCGAGTTCCGCCGGCAGGCGTGCGTGGATCTCGGCCAGCGGCTCTTCCAGGTAGCCATTGTCGTCCAGCGATTCGATCACCAGTTCCAGCAGCGCGCGGTCGCGCCGCAAATGCACCGTCAGTTGCATCTGCTGCAGCAGGTGTTCGCGCAGGCTGGGTTGTTGCGCCTGCAGCTGCGGCCGCGCATCGTCCTCGTCCGGCGCCTTCGACGTGCGGGCGGCGTCGTCGAAACTCCATTCGCCCTCGGTTGCCGCGGATGTTTCGCCGACCGGCTCGTCGCCGTCGCCGGCGGATGGCGCCGTATCCGGCTCCGTGCGCTCAGGCGGGGCGTCGCCGGCTCCCGGCGCAGTACCGGCCAGGGCGCCATCGGCCAGCAGCCGCACCGAGCGCTCCAACGGATCGTCGACGCGCTCCAGCAGCGGATTCTCCGCCAGAATCTGCTCCAGTTCCTGGTGCAGTTCCAGCGTCGACAGTTGCAGCAGACGGATCGACTGCTGCAGCTGCGGCGTCAGCGCCAGGTGCTGGGAGGTGCGGAGTTGGAGGGTCTGTTTCATGCGCGGCCGACGACCTCCTACATACGGAAGTGTTCGCCGAGATAGACGCGCCGCACCGATTCGTCAGCGATGATTTCGTCGGGGCTGCCGCTGGCCAGCACTGCGCCCTGGTTGATGATGTAGGCGCGGTCGCAAATGCCGAGCGTCTCGCGCACGTTGTGGTCGGTAATCAGCACGCCGATGCCGCGTTCCTTCAGGAAGCGCACGATGCGCTGGATTTCGATCACGGCGATCGGATCGATCCCGGCGAACGGCTCGTCCAGCAGCACGAACCGGGGATTGGTCGCCAGTGCGCGCGCGATCTCGACGCGTCGTCGTTCGCCGCCGGACAGCGACAGCGCCTGACTTTCGCGCAGCTTTTCGATCTGCAGTTCGGCCAGCAGGCTGTCGAGGCGCGCATCGATGTCCTTCTTCGCCAGTGGCCGTCCGTCTTCCTGCTGCAATTCCAGCACGGCGCGGATGTTGTCCTCGACGCTCAACTTGCGAAACACCGACGCTTCCTGGGGCAGGTAGGACAGGCCCAGCGTGGCGCGCCGATGGATCGGCATATGCGAGATGCCAACGCCATTCAGGCTGATCTCGCCCGCGTCCAGCGGCACCAGTCCGACGATCATGTAAAAGGAAGTCGTCTTGCCTGCACCGTTCGGCCCCAGTAGGCCGACGATTTCGCCCCATCCGACCTGCAGTGAGACGTCGCTGACGACCTGGCGCGGACCGTAGCTCTTTTGCAGGCCGCGGACGATCAGGGTATTGTCGGCCATGTCATTGCGCCTTCCCGTCGTTGCGCGGTTGGATGATGGCCTTGATGCGGCCGGCACCCGGCTTGCTGGTGCCGCTGGCAGTGTTGTTGACCGAGTAGAATTCGGCGCGGCTGTCGTAGGAAATGAATTCTCCGGATACCTCATCGGTCACCTTGGCGCCTTCCAGGCGCCGGACGCGCGCCTTCGAAAAGAGCTTCACGACTTCGGTCTTGCCGTCATATTCCATGCGCTCGGCTTCACCTTCGACCCACAGGTTGGGGCCGCCGTCGCGCTTCTGGCGGAAGGTCGCCAGCTTGCCGGGCGCGGCGTACAGCGTTGCGGATTGGTAGCCGGCCGGGTCGGTGGTGACCACCATCTTGCCGGCCTTCATGACGAGCGTGCCGCGCGTCAACACGACCTGCCCGGTGAAGGTGTTGATCTGCCGGACGTCGTCGTAGTCCATCTGGTCCGCTTCGACGTTGGTCGGTTTTTCGGAATCGGCTTTTTCGGCATGCACGCTACCGATGCAAGCCAGATTCAGCGCCAGCAATCCCAGCAATAAAAATCGTGTCATCAAAAATCCCATTCTAGAGAAGCATGAGGGCGAGCCATTGATATGCAATAAGGGCCAACCGCCGGATTCAGCGTGAGCGCGGCGGATACGTGCCCTGCACCCGCTGGGACAGACGAAATTCGCGCGTGGCATTGTCGGCGTACATGCCGACGCCGTTCAGCGTCGACTCGCCCAGCACCAGATGGACCGGCCGATCGGTCTGTACCACGTCTTCATCCGGCAGCACCAGCAGATACTCGGATTGCAGATGGAAATACTTTGCCATCGGCGTCGCCGGGCGGTCGACATTGACGTTGCCGTACATGTGGATCTTCGAATTGTCGTCCTCGATGCGGGCGCGGTTGGCGCGTATCGTCATCGGCGGTTTGTCCTTGTCGAGCCGGTGCAGCAGCGGATCCTTGATTTCGGACGAATCGTCGAGCGGGTAGTGGGTCAGCTTGGCGCCCGAAATCCGGTAGCGCGGCTGACCGCTTTCCGACATCCGGGTAAACCTGAAATTGTCGATGTAATAATCGGGCGCGCTGCGCACGGCTCGGGGTGGTGCTTCCTCGGCAGCCTTGCGCGAGACTTCCAGCAGCCAGAAGCTGCCGAGCGCCAGGCCGGCTGCCAGCGCCACCAGCAGTGGCATCCGGAACCGGTTTATCTTCGGGTCGTTCATGCCAGGAAGGCGGCCAGCGCCGCTTCGTAATTGCCTTGCGCGCGCAGGATCAGATCGCATATCTCGCGCGCCGCGCCATGTCCGCCGGCCGCCTGCGTTACATAATGCACGCGCTGCCGCACCTCGATGTGCGCGCCCGGAACGCTGGCGGCGAAACCGGCGCGCAGCAAGATCGGCAGATCGATCACGTCGTCGCCGATAAAACCGCATTGGTGCGCCGCCAGGCCGGTCTTCTCCAGCAACTGCTCGAATGCCTGGCGCTTGTCGTGCGCGCCCTGTTGCAGATGAGCGATCCCGAGGTCGGCTGCGCGGCGCGCCAGCACCGGCGATTGGCGCGCGCTGATGATTGCGGCCGCCACCCCGGATTGCTGCAGCAGTTTGATCCCCTGGCCGTCGAGCACGTTGAACACCTTCATGCACTCGCCGTCCGGTCCGTAGTACAGGCGGCCGTCGGTCAACACGCCGTCGACGTCGAAGATCATCAGCCGGACGCCGGCCGCGCGCGCGGCCACAGCCGCCGGATCGCTGATAGTCGCCATCAGATGACCTTGGCTCGGGTGAGATCGTGGATATGGAGCGCGCCGATCAGCTTGCCGCCGGTATCTGTTACCAGCAGCTGGTTGATGCGGAATTCTTCCATCAGGCGCACCGCGTCGACCGCCAGCTGGTCGGCGCCGATCGTGCGCGGATGCGGATGCATGACTTCGGCGATGGTCAGCCGGGTGAAATCCTGCACGTGCTCGAGCAGGCGCCGCAGGTCGCCATCGGTGAAGACACCGATCGCGCGGCCCTGGTCGTCCACCACCGCGGTCATTGCCATACCCTTGCGCGACACTTCGAGCAGGGCGGCGGATAGCGAAACGTCGGCGCGGACCGCCGGCACCGCGTCGCCGCCGCGCATCACATCGCGTACATGGGTGAGCAGGCGGCGACCGAGCGCGCCGCCCGGATGGGAGCGGGCGAAATCTTCAGCGCCGAAGCCGTGCGCATCCAGCAATGCGACCGCCAGCGCATCGCCCAGCGCCAGCGTGGCGGTAGTGCTGGCGGTCGGTGCCAGGTTCAGTGGGCAAGCTTCCTTGTCGACGTGCACGTTCAGATGGACGTCGGCCAGGAGCGCCAGGCTGGACGTATCGTTACCGGTCATCGCGATCAGCCCGGCACCCATGCGCTTGATGATAGGTACGATCGCCAGCAGTTCGGCCGCTTCGCCGGAATATGAAATGGCGATCAGCACATCGTTCTCAGTGATCATGCCGAGGTCGCCATGCGAAGCTTCGGCGGCATGGACGAACAGCGCCGGCGTCCCGGTGGAGGCTAATGTGGCGGCGATCTTGCGCGCGACATGGCCGGATTTTCCGATCCCGGAAACCACCACCCGTCCTTGGCCTGACAACAACAATGCAACGGCTCGCGCAAACGGCGTATCGTCGCCGTCCGCAAGGCGGTTTTTCAAGGCCAGCAAGGCATCTGCCTCAATCTGCAGGGTGACGCGAGCCAACTGGACCGCGCGCTGGGCCCGTGCCGCATCCCACCCGGAACGGCCTTTTTCGTTCGGAAAAGTCATCCGGAAAGTATAAACGAAATGCCCAAGCAAAAAATCTGCCAGAAGAGGCCGGCGAGCCTGCCTAAGTTGCAAAAATGCATGACGACTTTTTCGTGCTGAAGCGCTTGCCATCGTTCCGACATGTTTGATATAGTTCGCGTCCCGTTGCAGCAGGGGTGGTTGGCAAGTCGGTCCGCAGGGGCTGGCGGAAGCCGTGACGCTGGGGCGGGGCAGGGAAG
>JBAUJK010000125.1:0-5018 GCA_049683695.1 Burkholderiaceae bacterium | reverse complement strand
CCCACAGGTCGTCGCCGGCGCGGGCGGCGTCGCGCCGCAGCGCCTGGCCGGCAGGCAGCTCGCCGAACACGGTGATGCAGATCGTCAGCGGCCCCTTGGTGGTATCGCCGCCGACCAGCGCGCAGCCGTGCAGGTCGGCCAGCGCCAGCAGGCCGGTCGAAAACGGCGCCAGCCATTCGGCGCGTGCCGCCGGCAGCGCCAGCGCCAGCGTGAAGGCGAGCGGGCGCGCGCCCATCGCCGCCAGGTCCGACAGGTTGACCGCCAGGCTCTTGTGGCCGAGCGCGTGCGGATCGGCGTCCGGCAGGAAGTGGCGGCCCTCGACCAGCATGTCGGTCGACACCGCCAGCGCCATGCCGGAGCCTGGCGTCAGCAGCGCGCAGTCGTCGCCGATGCTGAGCGCGACCGCTCCGGCCGGCGCGGTCGGGCGGGTGAAATAGCGCTCGATCAGTTCGAATTCGGACAGCATCGTGCGATTGTATCAACCGGCCGCGGCCGCCCTCGCTGCGCAGCGCGGCGGTGTCCAGCCGCGGCGGCTGTGGCTCATATGCCTGCACGGCATGAGCTGCGTACAAATACGTAGTAAGTTAGAAGAAACGCTCTGATAAACTTGTCAGTTTCCCGTAAGTCATAACCTGGAAGGCCGTTAGCATGGATTCCCCATTCGATCAAAAAGAAGAACTCCGGTTGAAATTGCGTCAAGCTGCGCTCGAATACCACGAGTTTCCGGCCCCGGGGAAGATCAGCGTGACGCCGACCAAGCAGCTGATCAACCAGCACGACCTGGCGCTGGCCTACAGCCCCGGCGTCGCGGTCGCCTGCGAGGAAATCGCCGCCGATCCGGCCAACAGCTACCGCTACACCGCGCGCGGCAACCTGGTGGCGGTGATCACCAACGGCACCGCGGTGCTGGGCCTGGGCCACATCGGGCCGCTGGCGGCCAAGCCGGTGATGGAAGGCAAGGGCGTGCTGTTCAAGAAATTCGCCGCGATCGACGTGTTCGACATTGAAGTCAACGAGCTCGACCCGGACAAGCTGGTCGACATCATCGCCGCGCTGGAGCCGACCTTCGGCGGCATCAACCTGGAAGACATCAAGGCGCCGGAGTGTTTCTACATCGAGCGCAAGCTGCGCGAGCGCATGAAGATCCCAGTCTTCCATGACGACCAGCACGGCACCGCGATCATCGTCGGCGCGGCGATCCTGAACGGCCTGAAGGTGGTCGGCAAGGACATCAAGAATTGCAAGCTGGTGGTGTCCGGCGCCGGCGCGGCGGCGCTGGCCTGCCTCGGCCTGATCGTCGACCTCGGCTTCCCGATCGAAAACATCACCGTCACCGACCTGGCCGGCGTGGTCTACAAGGGCCGGGTCGAGCTGATGGATGCGGAGAAGGAGCGTTTTGCCCAGGACACCAGCGCCCGCACGCTGGCCGAGGTGATTCCCGGCGCCGACATCTTCCTCGGCCTGTCGGCCGGCGGCGTGCTGAAGCCCGAAATGGTGAAGGCGATGGCGGACCGCCCGCTGATCCTGGCGCTGGCCAACCCGACCCCGGAAATCCTGCCGGAGGAAGTGAAGGCGGTGCGCAGCGACGCGGTGATGGCGACCGGCCGGTCCGACTATCCGAACCAGGTCAACAACGTCCTGTGCTTCCCGTACATCTTCCGCGGCGCGCTCGACTGCGGCGCCACCACCATCACGCGTGAAATGGAGATCGCCGTGGTGCACGCGATCGCCGAGCTGGCGCAGGCCGAGCAGTCGGACGTGGTCGCCACCACCTACGGTATCGACAACCTGGCGTTCGGCCCCGAATTCCTGATCCCGAAGCCGTTCGACCCGCGCCTGATGATGAAGGTGGCGCCGGCGGTGGCCAAGGCGGCACAGGAATCCGGCGTCGCCAGCCGCCCGATCGAGGACCTGGCGGCGTACGAAGAAAAGCTGCAGCAGTTCGTCTACCACAGCGGCACCTTCATGCGGCCGATGTTCCAGATCGCCAAGAAGGCGCCGGCGGCGAAAAAGCGCATCGTCTTCGCCGAGGGCGAAGAGGAGCGCATCCTGCGCGCGGTGCAGGTGGTGGTCGACGAACGGCTGGCCAAGCCGATCCTGGTCGGCCGGCCGCAGGTGCTGGAGCAGCGCATCGCCCGTTTCGGCCTGCGCCTGAAGATGGACATCGATTTCGAAGTCATCAACCCGGACTACGACGAGCGCTACCGCGACTACTGGCAGACCTATTTCCAGATGACCAAGCGCAAGGGTGTCACCGAGCAGTACGCCAAGCTGGAAATGCGGCGCCGGCTGACCCTGATCGGCGCGATGGCGATCCACAAGGGCGATGCCGACGGCATGATCTGCGGCACCTTCGGCACCACCTTGCTGCACCTGAATTACATCGACCAGGTGCTGGGCAAGCGGCCCGGGGTGAACGTCTACGCGGCGATGAACGGACTGATCCTGCCGAACCGGCAGGTGGTGCTGGTCGATACCCACGTCAATGAAAACCCGGACGCCGAGCAGCTGGCCGAGATCACGATGATGGCAGCCGAGGAAATGCGCCGCTTCGGCCTGCTGCCGCGCGCGGCGCTCTTGTCGCACTCCAACTTCGGCTCCAGCAACAGCGCGTCGGCGCAAAAGATGCGCGCCGCGCTGGCCATCCTGCGCGAACGGGCGCCGGAACTGGAAGTCGACGGCGAGATGCACGGCGACACCGCGCTCGACGCCAAGCTGCTGAAACACTTCATGGCCGATACGCCGCTGACCGACGCGCCGAACCTGCTGGTGCTGCCGAACCTCGACGCCGCCAACATTTCCTACAACCTGCTGAAGGTCACTTCCGGCCATGGCGTCGCGATCGGCCCGATATTGCTCGGCTGCTCCAAGCCGGTGCACATCCTGACGCCGTCGGCGACGGTGCGCCGCATCGTCAACATGGCGGCGCTGTGCGTGGTGGATGCGGTGTCGGAGCGCTAGGGTTTCGCGGCGCAGCCGGCGGAAAAATGAAGCCGCCCGCTTCCGTGCAGGGAGCGGGCGGTTTTTTATTTGCGTCCGCGCTTCGCACCGCAGTCCGCAACCGGTGGACTTAGCGCAGTGAAGTCGGCGCATCCGGCAAACGGAGTGAAACCGGGGTCAGAGATTTTTTTCGCAGCTTCATCGCGAAAATTTCTCTGACCCCGCTTTCACGGCTTGCGGAGTACGAGCGGCAAAATCTCGCATTCGCGACGTTTCCGCGGGCTGGTCCGTGAAAGCAGGGTCAGTGTAATTTTCGCGAAAGGCCGCGAAAAAAAACACTGACCCTGGTTTCACTCCGCCGTCGCCGAGCGTCTAGGGAAAGCAGAGCTATAAGGGAGTATGTATCAAATTCGCCCTGTCCCCGCCCGCCATATAGTCTTCTATCAGGGAGTATCGTCTCCGCTCTGCAGCTCCGACCCCGCCTCCAGATAGCGCGCCGGCACCAGCCCGGTCTGCACCAGCGGCGCGGCGCCGGCGCAGTGGCCGGGCTGGTCGTCGAAGAACATGTGCGGCTTGAACGCGGCCAGCACGTCGGACTTGGCGACGCCGCCCATGAAGAAGGTTTCGTCGATCGTCACGTCCCAGGCGCGCAGCGTGCGGATCACGCGCTCGTGCGCCGGCGACGAGCGGGCGGTGACCAGCGCGGTGCGGATCGGCGGCGCATCGCCTTCGGCCGCGCGGAAATTGTTCTGGATGAAGGCCAGCGCCTTCAACAGCCGCGCGAACGGCCCGGCCGGCAGCGGCTTGCCGGCGTTTTCGCGCTCGTGGCGCTCGAAGGCTTCGATGCCCTGCGCCTGGTAGATGCGCTCCGACTCGTCGGAGAAGATCACCGCGTCGCCGTCGAAGGCGATGCGGATCTGGTCCAGCTCGGCCAGCGCGTTGGCCGGCTTCTGGTACAGCAGCGCTGCCGCCACGCCAGAGGCGACCGCCGCCTGCACGTCGTCCTCGTGCAGCGACAGGAACAGGCTGACGTTGAACGCCTGCAGGTACGGCGCCAGCGAGGCGCCGCCGGAGAGCACCGCGCGCGTGATGTCGAGCCCGTAGTGCGTGATCGAGTTGAAGATGCGCAGCGAGGTCTCGGACGAATTGCGCGACATGATGACCACCTCGACCAGCCGCTGGTCGGCGGTCAGCCGGTTCAGCTTCAGCAGCGCCCGCACCAGCGCGAAGCCGGCGCCCGGCTTCAGGATTTCGGCTTCATGGTCGAGCTGGTGCTGGCGGTAGGCGTCCAGGCCCAGGTTGCGGAAGATCGCTTCCTCCACCTCCAGGTCGAACAGCGCGCGCGAGGAAATCCCGACCACCAGCAGCTTGTCGAGCGAGTAGGGCATGGTCAGCGGTTTTCCCGCGGCGAGCGGGAGGATGCATATACTCCCGGAGCGCGTTCCTTACGCCGGGCGTCAATGAAGAGAAAAATCGGCATACTCATGGATTTTTAGTTTCGGTCGTCTCCGCCAACGGTTCGCCGGACGGCCGCCCATGGACAGACTGCTGCCGGCATTTTCCCTTAATCCCGCGCCCGGTGTTCCGCGGCATCCAGGCCCGATGCGCAGCGCTAACGACCGCCCGCGCCCGCCGCCGCGCCGTCCAGCCACTGCTGCAAGTCAGCCGCCTGCGGCCGGCCGGTGATCAGGCGCGGTGCGCCCTGCGCGCCGAACAGCGCGACGTACGGCGTAATGCCGCGCCAGTTCGGATTGATCTGGTATTGCAGCGGCGCCGCTTCGCCGGTAAATGCGAACACGCGGTCGGCCTTCCGGTAGTGCGGATCGCGCAGGATCTCCGGTTTGCCTTCGCCATCCATCACCACCACCAGCAGCGGCACGCGCGGCTGGCGTGCGTGCAATGCCTGCGCCATCTGCTCGACCGCGTCCGGGCAATAGGCGCAGTCGGTGGTGGTGAAGATCACCGCGGCCGGGCGCGGCAGTTCGCGCTGCAGCCGGCTCCAGCTGTCGGCGCCGAAGGGCTCGATGCGCGCCGGCGCCGCCTGCGCCGACGGCATCGCGTACACGCCGGCTGCCAGC
>JBAUJK010000124.1:0-1729 GCA_049683695.1 Burkholderiaceae bacterium | reverse complement strand
GGTGGGATGGGCGCGGCCGGCGCCGGCGGTATGCCAAACCGGCAATTGTTCGATTATCTGGCCGGCCTGCAAAAGACACTGTTCGAGCGCCAGCTGGCCGGTGCCGCCGGCGACACTTCGGCCGCTGACGCTCCGGCCGGCGCGGCGCTGCTGGGCAACATCAAGCGCCAGACGCCGCCGGGTGCGATGAGCCAGGTCGATGAAAACACGATCGATCTGCTGGCGTCGGTGTTCGACGTCATCTTCCGCGACCAGCACATCCCGTCCGAGATCAAGTCGCTGATCGGCTTCCTGCAGGTGCCGGTGCTGAAGGCGGCGCTGATCGACAAGGATTTCTTCTTCGACGACGCCCATCCGGCGCGCCGCATGATCGACGTGCTGGCGCGTTCCAGCGCCGGCTGGGACCCGGCGCGCGGCCACCACGATCCGCTGTTCCAGAAGCTGAAGCGCAACGTCGAGCGGGTGCAGCGCGAGTTCGACCAGCAGATGTCGGTGTTCACCGACGTCGTGTCCGATCTCGAATCCTTCATCCGCGCCGACGAGGCGGCCGCGGTCGACGGCCTGGCGACGCCGATCAAGAGCGCACTGCGGCAGGAAAAGCTCGGCCAGGCCAGCAAGGCGGCAAAGAACGAAGTAGCGCTGCGCATCGGCACTGGCGAAGTGGTGGCCTTCGTCGAAACCTTCCTGGAAAACCGCTGGGTGGCGGTGCTGACGATCGCCTATTCGCGTGCCGACGAGCGGCCGCAGGCGGTCAGCAACGCGCTGCAGACGATGGACGACCTGATCTGGAGCGTGAAGCCGAAGATCACGCTGGAGCAGCGCAAGGAATTGCTGGCCAAGCTGCCCGGAATGCTGGCGGCGCTGAACAAGTGGCTGAACCTGATCGAATGGGACGATTCGGACCGCCTGCAATTCTTCGCCGAGCTGGCCGAATGCCACGCGTCGATCGTGCGCGCCCCGGTCAACCTGTCGCCCGAGCGGCAGCTCGAGATCGCGCTGGAAACCGCGCAGAAGGCGGCCGAGCGGCGGCTGGAAAAGCAGGCCAGTGCGCAGCCCGAGCCGGAGCCGGACGAACACGTCGAGCGGCTGGCGCAGCTGCACAGCGGCATGTGGTTCGAGTTCATGCGCGACGGCACGCAGAAGAAGGTCAAGCTGGCCTGGATCAGCCCGATGCGCAGCCTGTTCATCTTCACCACCCGCGACCGCCAGGAATCGTTCTCGATTTCCGACGAAGACCTGGCGCAAGCCTTCCGCGACCAGCGCGCCACCGTGGTGCCGCTGGCCGGATTGGTCGACCGCGCGCTGACGCAGGCGCTGGAAGGCATGGTCGCCAACGACCCGGTGCACGCGGCGGCGGCGACCGGCTGACCGCGCGGATCGAACTCAAGAGCGGCCGCAATGCGGCCGCTTTTCATTTGCGTTGCGGCGGCAAGGTGTCGCGCCGGCGGCTTACGGCCGGCGGCCGCCGGAGACGCGCTCGATCGTGGCCAGGTCGCGCCAGCTTTGCACGTCCGCCAGTCCTGCCGCCGTCATCAGGGCACGCACCGCCGGCGCCTGGTCGTAGCCGTGCTCGGCCAGCAGCCAGCCGCCGGCCTGCAAATGCGCGTCGGCGCCGGCGACGATCGCCGACAGCGCGCTCAGGCCGTCGGCGTGATCGGTCAGCGCGTCGATCGGCTCGAAGCGCAGGTCGCCCTGCGCCAGATGGGCGTCGCCGGCGACGATGTAGGGG
>JBAUJK010000123.1:0-4423 GCA_049683695.1 Burkholderiaceae bacterium | reverse complement strand
GCGCGCGCCAGCTGGCCGGTGATCGCCTCGTCATGGCGCAGCACACCAACGCCGGCCACCGGCGATTCGCCAACCGCCAGCAAACGCAGCGGCCGGCCCGAACCACTTCCGGCCAGACCGCAATCGGGACCGCCGGCTTCCGGCAACCGCGGCGTCACCCGGCGCGTGCGCCGGCCCTGCGCCACCAGCAGCGGCAGCAGCGGCAGGGCGATCAATTCCGGCAGGTAGCGCCGCATCGGTTCCTCGTTCGGGTTCGCGTCGCAGCCGGTGCAAGCGCTGCGCCGGCCAACAAAAAAGGCAGCCGAAGCTGCCTTTTCATTGTAGCGCCTGAGCCTGTCGCCGCGCTCAACGCTTCTGGCGCAGTTTCTGGATCGCCGCTAGCTGCGCCATCGCCACCGCCAGTTCCGCCTGCGCGGTGGCGTAGTCGATCTTCGAGCTGCGGTTGACCAGCGCTTCTTCCGCCTGCTTCTTGGCTTCGATCGCCTTCGCCTCGTCCAGGTCGGCGCCGCGGATCGCGGTGTCGGCCAGCACGGTGACATTATCCGGCTGCACTTCGAGCAGGCCGCCGGCCACGAACACGAATTCCTCGCCCGCCTGGCCCGGCACCTTGATGCGCACCGCACCCGGCTTGATGCGCGTGATCAGCGGCGTGTGGCGCGGATAGATGCCGAGTTCCCCGGCTTCGCCAGGCAACACGACGAACTCGGCTTCGCCGGAAAAAATTTCCGCTTCGGCGGAGACCACGTCGACGTGGAGTGTGTTTGCCATAAATCAGCCCTTCAGCCTGTAGTGGTTTCGCGCCGGCCCGGCCGCATGCGCGGCGATACCGGCGCGGCCGCCGTCATTGAATCTTCTTGGCCTTCTCGATTGCTTCCTCGATCGTGCCGACCATGTAGAACGCCTGTTCCGGCAGGTGGTCGAGCTCGCCCGAGGCGATCATCTTGAAGCCCTTGATCGTATCCTTCAGCGACACGTACTTGCCCGGCGAGCCGGTGAACACTTCGGCGACGTGGAACGGCTGCGACAGGAAGCGCTGCATCTTGCGCGCGCGTGCCACCACCAGCTTGTCTTCCGGCGCCAGCTCGTCCATGCCCAGAATCGCGATGATGTCGCGCAGTTCCTTGTAGCGCTGCAGCGTGCCCTGCACCGCGCGCGCCGTTTCGTAGTGTTCCTGGCCGACCACGTTCGGGTCCAGCTGGCGCGAGGTCGAGTCGAGCGGATCGACCGCCGGATAGATACCGAGCGCGGCGATGTCACGCGACAGCACGACGGTGGAATCCAGGTGGGCGAAAGTGGTCGCCGGCGACGGGTCGGTCAAGTCGTCCGCCGGCACGTACACGGCCTGGATCGAGGTGATCGAACCGGTCTTGGTCGACGTGATGCGTTCCTGCAGGCGACCCATTTCCTCGGCCAGCGTCGGCTGGTAACCCACCGCAGATGGCATACGGCCCAGCAGCGCCGAGACTTCGGTGCCGGCCAGCGTGTAGCGGTAGATGTTGTCGACGAAGAACAGCACATCCTTACCTTCGTCGCGGAAGCCTTCGGCGATCGTCAGGCCGGTCAGCGCCACGCGCAGACGGTTGCCCGGCGGTTCGTTCATCTGGCCGTAGACCATCGCGACCTTCGAGTTTTCCGGGTTTTCCAGGTCCACCACCTTGGCTTCGGCCATTTCGTGGTAGAAGTCGTTGCCTTCGCGGGTACGCTCACCGACGCCGGCGAACACCGACAGGCCCGAGTGCGCCTTGGCGATGTTGTTGATCAGTTCCATCATGTTGACGGTCTTGCCGACGCCGGCGCCGCCGAACAGGCCGACCTTGCCGCCCTTGGCGAACGGGCACACCAGGTCGATCACCTTGATGCCGGTTTCCAGCAGGTCCTGCGACGGGCTCAATTCGTCGTAGGCCGGCGCCTTGCGGTGGATCGAGGCGGTTTGGTCATGGCTGACCGGGCCGCATTCGTCGATCGGATTGCCCAGCACGTCCATGATGCGGCCCAGCGTGGCCTTGCCGACCGGGACCGTGATCGGGTTGCCGGTGTTCTGGATCGTCATGCCGCGGCGCAGACCGTCCGAGCTGCCGAGCGCAATGGTACGGACCACACCGTCGCCGAGCTGCTGCTGCACTTCCAGCGTCAGTTCGGAGCCTTCCATTTTCAGCGCATCGTAAATCTTCGGCATCGCGTTACGGGGGAATTCCACGTCCACCACGGCGCCGATACACTGAACGATTTTGCCATCAGCCATTTTCGTTCCTTCAATAGTTAATTTAAATTCTGGTTAGCGAGTCTCCCTTCATGGGAGCAATCGCTAAGCTGTAACTTTTTCCTGATCAGTTGGGGACAGAGTAATTCGGCGCGCTGCAGCGCCTCACAAACTCTTTCCCCAATGCCGTTATACGGCAGCCGCCCCGGCGACGATCTCCGACAGTTCCTTGGTGATCGCGGCCTGGCGGGTCTTGTTGTAGACCAGCTTCAGCTCGTTGATCACGTTGCCGGCGTTGTCGGATGCGGATTTCATCGCCACCATGCGCGCCGACTGTTCGGACGCCATGTTTTCCGCCACCGCCTGATAGATCAGCGCCTCGACATAGCGCACCAGCAGTTCGTCGATCACGGTCTGCGCGTCCGGCTCGTACAGGTAATCCCACGAATGATGATCGGGATCGCTCTGCATCCGGTGCGCCGGCAGCGGCAGCAGCTGCTCCATCAGCGGCTCCTGCTTCATCGTGTTGATGAACTTGGTGTACACCAGGTAGACCGCGTCCAGCCGGCCTTCCTGGTAGGCATCCAGCAGCACCTTGACCGGGCCGATCAGCTTCTCCAGGTGCGGCGTGTCGCCCAGTTGCACCGCGTGCGACACTACCTTGGCGCCGATCCGGTTCAGGAAGCCCAGACCCTTGTTGCCGACCGCGACCGTCTCGATCCGGTTGCCCTGCCCTTCCAGCTCGCGCACCTTGTTGGTCAACAGGCGCAGCACGTTGGTGTTCATGCCGCCGCACAGCCCCTTGTCGGTGGTGACGACGATGAAACCCACGGTACGGGCGTTCTCCTGCTTGATCAGGAACGGATGCGTGTATTCCGGATTGGCCTGTGCCAGATGCGCGGCGATGTTGCGGATCTTGTCGCTGTATGGACGAGCCGCATGCATCCGGTCCTGCGCCTTGCGCATCTTGGACGCGGCGACCATCTCCATCGCCTTGGTGATCTTCTTCGTATTTTCTACGCTCTTGATCTTGCCGCGTATCTCTTTACCTGCAGCCATGAGCTTCTACTCCTTCAGCGCAGTTGTCAGAACGATTTCTTGAAATCGGCGATCGCGGCGGCCAGGGCGGCTTCGCCGTCCTTGTCGAGTTGCTTGGTGTCTTCGATCTTCTGCAGCAACGCCGCGTGGCTGGTCTTCATGAAGTTGTGCAGACCGGCTTCGAACGCCAGTACCTGCTTGACTTCGATGTCGTCGAAATAGCCCTTGTTCACCGCGAACAGCGACACCGCCATCAGCGAGATCGGCAGCGGCGAGTATTGCGGCTGCTTCAGCAGTTCGGTGACGCGGGCGCCGCGGTCGAGCTGCTTGCGGGTCGCTTCGTCGAGGTCCGACGCGAACTGCGCGAACGCCGCCAGTTCACGGTACTGCGCGAGGTCGGTACGGATACCGCCGGACAGATTCTTGATGACCTTGGTCTGCGCGGCGCCGCCGACGCGCGACACCGAGATACCGGCGTTGATCGCGGGACGGATACCGGCGTTGAACAGCGAGGTTTCCAGGAAGATCTGGCCGTCGGTGATCGAGATCACGTTGGTCGGCACGAACGCGGACACGTCGCCGGCCTGGGTTTCGATGATCGGCAGCGCGGTCAGCGAGCCGGTCTTACCCTTGACTTCGCCGTTGGTGAATTTCTCGACATACTCGGGGTTCACGCGCGCGGCACGCTCCAGCAGACGCGAGTGCAGGTAGAACACGTCGCCCGGATAGGCTTCGCGGCCCGGCGGACGGCGCAGCAGCAGCGACACCTGGCGGTAGGCCACCGCCTGCTTGGACAGGTCGTCATAGACGATCAGCGCATCCTGGCCGCGGTCGCGGAAGTATTCCCCCATCGCGCAGCCGGAATAGGCCGACACGTATTGCATCGCGGCCGATTCGGACGCGGTGGCGGCGACCACGATCGTGTAATCCATCGCACCGTTCTGTTCCAGCGCGCGCACGATGTTCTTGATGGTGGACGCCTTCTGGCCAATCGCGACGTAGATACACGTCATGTCCTGGCCCTTCTGGTTGATGATGGTGTCGACCGCCACCGCCGACTTGCCGGTCTGGCGGTCGCCGATGATCAGTTCGCGCTGGCCGCGGCCGATCGGCACCATCGAGTCGATCGCCTTCAGGCCGGTCTGCATCGGCTGCGACACCGACTGGCGCGCGATCACGCCCGGC
>JBAUJK010000122.1:0-2672 GCA_049683695.1 Burkholderiaceae bacterium | reverse complement strand
GCAGACGCCCTCCGAAAAGCCGAACTGGCGAAGATCCACATCGGCCGCCAGCGGCTCGGCCTGGCCGATGACGAATACCGCAGCATCCTGCTGTCGGTCACCGGCAAGCAGAGCGCCGGCGACCTGGACTGGCGCGGCCGCCAGCAGCTGCTGGATCACTTCAGGAAGCTGGGCTTCAAGCCGGCGGCGAAAACCGCCAAACGGCCGGCGCCGGACGCCGCGATCGACCGCGACGCGCTGATCGGCAAGATCGCGGCGCAGCTGACCGCCGCGCAGCTGCCGTGGTCGTATGCCGACGGCATGGCGAAGCGCATCTGCAAAGTCGATCGCATCGAGTTCTGCCTTCCAGAACACCTGGCGAAGATCGTCGCTGCGCTGGAGTACGATGCACGGCGGCGGGCAAGGAGGGCCGAGTGAAACTGACCGCCACGGCCGAGCTGCTGATCCGCTTGATCGGACGCGAGGCCGCGCTGCGCCTGATGGCGCCGTCGGCGTTCGGTGGGAAAACCTTCGCCTTTCCGAAGGGCGAGCTGGGAAAGGGTGACCAGGCATTCGCCGCACTGGCCGAGGTGATCGGGCGCGATGCAGCGTTAAAATTGTGCCGGTCCTTCGGCCGCGATCGCATCTACATTCCGCGCTGCGACGGCGTCGACCTGACGCATCGCAACCTGGAGATCGTCGAGAAATACAATCGAGGCGCGACGGTGTGGGAACTGGCGTCGGAATACGTGCTGTCGGACCGACAGATCTGGACGATCCTGAAGAATACCGATTCCGAATCCGGATCGGCGCAGAGCAGTCTTTTTCAAGAGGAGGCTTAGATGGTCCACGTTATCGTTGCGGCAGCCGTGCTGCTGATTTCTTCGGCCGCATCGGCCCAGGTCTACAAGTGCCATGTAGACGGCAAGACCGTCTACACCGACGCGCCCTGCGACGTCGGCAGTCAGCAAGTGAAAAAGATCGACGTGCCGCCATCGGACCCCGAGGGTGAAACGGTCGCCCGGTTGGAGCTGGCGGCACAGAAGCGGCGCCTGCAGATGCGGGAAGCGATCCAGGCCGGCGTGCCGATGGTCTCGATGACGCAGTCCGAACTGGCCGAAGCCCTGGGCGCGCCGAACCGGATCAATACCGGCGATTACGCCAGCGGCTCACATGATCAGCTGATCTACGACCGGGGCGACCGTACCTGGTACGTCTACGTGACGAATGGAGTTGTCAGCTCGGTCCAGAATACGGAACGGATCGGCAGTCGTCACTGGCAGAGGGCACCGTGCCCAACTGCGATCGATATCAGAAACATGGAATTCGATGCAACGAAGTTCGGCGTGCAAAACACGCCGGAGGGCCGCGCATTGCGCAGAAAAATTCAGGAAGCGAAGAACTGCCAGTAAGCGAGGAACTCGAATCAGATAGGCCGCCCGCGCCCCGCGCCGGCGGCTTTTTCATTTGACTGAACCGCTTCAGTCTTTGCGCGTTCCGCGCGCGCGCGTACCTTCGCTGCCATGACCGCAGCGAACGATTCCCCCCTCTGCCACACCTGCACCCACCTGGTGCGCGAGCCGACCGAGCCGGCCGCGGTCCGCATGGCCGAGCACGGCGCCTACGCCTGCCGGCTGCTGGAGCCGTGGCGCTTCATGGGCGCGGCCGTTCGCTGTCATTTCACGCCGCCGCGCCACCAACCGCACAAACCGGAGGAGACATGTAATGGCTAGACTCACGCCCGCCAAGCTGGGCGACCGCAACGTGCTGGCCTTTCTGGACATGCTCGCCTATTCCGAGGGCACCCAAGGGCGTGGCGACGACGGCTACAACGTCATCGTCGGCGGCGGCCTGTTCCACGGCTACGCCGCGCACCCCGGCAAGTCCATCTGGCTACCGCGCTACAACGTCTACAGCACCGCCGCCGGCCGCTACCAGTTCCTGAAACGCACCTGGGACGCGCTGCAAAAGCAGCTGCAGCTGCGCGACTTCTCGCCAGTGGCGCAGGATCTGGCCGCGATCGAGCTGATCCGCGGCCGCGGGGCGCTGGCCGACGTGCAGCACGGCCGCTTTGCGGTGGCCGTCGCCAAGTGCGCGAAGGAATGGGCGTCGCTGCCTGGTGCCGGCTACGGCCAGCGGGAACTGGCGCTGTCGAAGCTCCAGATCGCATACACGGCCGCCGGCGGGGGCTATGACTATGCGTAAGCTGACCTCCCAGCGCCTGGCCTGGCTGCCGCGCTTTCGGCTGGTGCCGAACTGGCGCCGCCTCCACCGCTCCTACACCGTCTGCCTGTCGCTACTGGTCGCGCTGTTGTCGGCGGCGCAGGACCAGTGGCCGCTGTTCCAGGCGATCGTCCCGCCGCAGCGGTTTGCGATCCTGTCGCTGGTGCTGGCGCTGCTGATCGTGGTGCTGCGTTACGTCGAGCAGCCATCGCTGCACGGCGACGAGCGCCGCCAGGAGCCGCCGCGATGATTCAGAAGCTGATTGCCCGTCCCATCGTCTACGCCGCCCTCATGGCGCTGCTGTGCGCGATCGGCTGCGCGTTTTCCTATCGCGCCGGCATGAGCCGCCAGGCTGATGCCGATCGCGCGGCCCAGTTGGAGCAGGCCGAGACCGATGCCGAGATCCTGCGCGTTAAGAACCGCGCCTCCGCCGCCGCAGGCGTTCGCACTGAGCGCGCGCAGATCAAGAC
>JBAUJK010000121.1:0-10319 GCA_049683695.1 Burkholderiaceae bacterium | reverse complement strand
GCTTGAAGCCGGTGCGTACTTCGCACCTTCGGCCTTCGAAGCCGGGTTTGTATCAACCACGCACGACGACGCTGTCATCGATGCCACGCTGGCGAAGATCCGCGAAGCGCGCGCGATCACCAT
Source organism: Burkholderiaceae bacterium (assembly GCA_049683695.1). GTDB lineage: Bacteria > Pseudomonadota > Gammaproteobacteria > Burkholderiales > Burkholderiaceae_D > DATJCV01. Next base: position 10,196 of record JBAUJK010000121.1, on the reverse strand, counting down.
CGCGCACCGCGAGGCGTCGATTCCATTCTCGTTCGTGGGTCAGGACGGCAAGCCGGCCGGCTATGCGGTCGACCTGTGCCTGAAGTTGGCGGAGGCGGTGCGGCGCGAACTGCAGCTGCCGCAGCTGAAAGTCAACTACCTGCCGGTCACCTCCGCCAACCGGATCGAGGCGGTCGCCGACGGCCGCGCCGATCTCGAATGCGGTTCGACCACCAACAACGCCGAACGCCGCAAGCTGGTGGCGTTCACCATTCCGCACTTCATCGCCGCGGTACGGATGGCGGTGCGCGCCGATTCCGGCATCCGCAACTGGGCGGACCTGCGCGACCGCCGCGTGGTGACCACCCGCGGCACCACCACCGTCAAGCTGCTGACCGAGCGCGACAAGGTGCGCGCGCTGAACCTGCAGCTGCTGGAAGGGCGCGATCACGACGACTCGTTCGCGATGGTGGCGCAGGGGCAGGCGGAAGCGTTCCCGATGGACGACGTGCTGCTGTACGGGCTGCGCGCCAGCGCCAGGGAGCCGGCGGCGTTCGCGATCGTCGGCGACCCGCTGTCGGCCGAACCGTACGCGATCATGCTGCGGCGCGACGACCCGGCCTTCAAGGCGGTGGTCGACCGCGAGATGGCGCGCCTCATCGGCGACGGCGAGTTCGTCAGGCTGTACGACAAATGGTTCCGCGCGCCGCTGCCGGCCAAGAGCATGATGAACATGAACATGCCGATGAGCTTCCTGCTGCGGGATACTTTGCGTTTTCCAACCGACAAGGTTGGTGATTAAGGCCGCAGTGCTTTATATTGACCCGACTATGGAGGAGAATTACCGCGTTGTCCCGTTCGCCTCAATGGTAGAAGCTAAAAAGGCATTTCAAACTACTACTTTTGATACACTTGCCAAACTTTTTTTCTGGGAGACATCATGAAACTAACGAAATTCCTCGCCGTCCTGGTCGGCACCGGCGTTCTGGCTACCGCAGCCTACGCGCAAGACCTGACCGGTACGCTGAAGAAGGTGAAGGATACCGGCACGCTGACCCTGGGGGTGCGCGATTCGTCGATTCCCTTCTCCTATCTCGATGACAAGCAGTCGTACCAGGGCTATTCGATCGACCTGTGCATGAAGGCGGCCAACGCGATCCAGAAGAAGCTGGGCATGACCGCGCTGAACATCAAGATGGTTCCGGTCACCTCCGCCACCCGCATCCCGCTGATCGCCAATGGCACCATCGACATGTCGTGCGGCTCCGCCACCAACAACCTGGAACGCCAGAAGCAGGTGTCGTTCGCGCCGACCATGTTCGTCACCGCCAACCGTCTGCTGGCCAAGAAATCGTCCAACATCAAGTCGCTGGCCGACATGAAGGGCAAGACCATCGTTTCCACCTCCGGCACCTCGAACCTGAAGCAGATCACCGCGCTGAACGGCGAACGCAACCTCGGCATGCACATCCTGACCGCCAAGGATCACGCCGAAGCGTTCCTGATGGTCGAAACCGGCCGCGCGGTCGCGTTCGCGATGGACGACATCCTGCTGGCTTCGCTGGCCGCCAGCTCGAAGGCGCCGTCGGACTACGCGATCACCAGCGAGGCGCTGTCGGTGGAGCCGTACGGCATCATCCTGCGCCGCGACGATCCGGAGTTCAAGAAGGTGGTTGACGACGCGCTGTCCGCGGTCTACAAGTCGGATGAGATCAACAAGATCTACGCCAAGTGGTTCCAGTCGCCGATCCCGCCGAAGGGCATCAACCTGAACGTGCCGATGAGCGCGGAACTGAAGAAGGCGTTCGCCAACCCGACCGACTCCGGCGATCCGGCCGACTACGCAGTGGTTCCGGCCGCGCAGCAGGAATCGGGCAAGAAGTAATCAGACCGGCTCGATGGTGATGAAACGGGGGGCGCAAGCCTCCCGTTTTGTTTGAACGGGGCATTTTTATTGCAACGCACCATCCCAGCCCCATGCATTCCCTGACGACGGACAACGAATAGCGATAAAAGAAAACGAGGGCATCATGAATTACAACTGGAACTGGCGCATCTTTTGGGAAAACTCCCCGGACGGCTCCGGTACCTACATGGACGCGCTGCTGATGGGGCTGGAGTGGACGCTGGCGACGGCGATCACCGCGTGGATCATGGCGCTGGTGCTGGGTGCGATCATCGGCACGCTGCGCACCGCGCCGAACCGCTGGGTGGTGCGCTTCGGCAACGCCTACGTCGAACTGTTCCGCAACATCCCGCTGCTGGTGCAAATGTTCCTCTGGTACTTCGTGCTGCCGGAACTGCTGCCGACCGCCGCCGGCAACTGGCTGAAGTCGATGCCGAACGCATCCTTCATCACAGCCGTGATCGCGCTCGGCTTCTTCACCTCGGCGCGCGTGGCGGTGCAGGTCACGGCCGGCATCAACGCGCTGTCGCGCGGCCAGAAGATGGCCGGCGTCGCGCTCGGGCTGACGCTGCCGCAGACCTACCGCTTCGTGCTGCTGCCGATGGCGTTTCGCATCATCATCCCGGCGCTGACCAACGAATTCGCGGCAATCATCAAGAACAGCTCGGTGGCGCTGACGATCGGCCTGTTGGAGCTGACCGCCGCCACCCGCTCGATGGCGGAATTCTCGTTCCAGATCTTCGAGGCGTTCACGGCGTCGACCATTCTCTACATCGTCATCTCGGTGATCGGCATCATGGTCTCCAACTGGATCGAGCGCGTCACTGCCGTGCCCGGCTTCATCACCGGCGGCAAGGCCAAAGCGGGAGGGCACTGATCATGTTCGGCAATTTCGATTTCGACGTCATCGCGCGGTCATGGCAATACCTGTTCATGACCGGCATGACCTTCACGCTGAAGCTGACGCTGTTCTCGATGGTCGGCGGCATCCTGCTCGGTACGCTGCTGGCGATGATGCGGCTGTCGTCGATCAAGCCGATCTACCTGGCGGCGACCGGCTACGTCAACCTGATCCGCTCGATCCCGCTGATCATGGTGATCTTCTGGTTCTATTTCCTGGTGCCGTACATCGGCGCCTGGATCGTCGGCTCGCCGGTGCCGATCCAGGTCGGCGCGTTCACGTCGTCGCTGATCACGTTCACGCTGTTCGAGGCGGCCTACTACTGCGAGATCATGCGCTCCGGCATCCAGTCGATCCCGCGCGGCCAGGTCGCCGCCGGCCAGGCGCTCGGCATGAGCTACTGGCAGGTGATGGGCCATGTGATCCTGCCGCAGGCGTTCCGCAACATGATTCCGGTGCTGCTGACGCAAACCATCGTGCTGTTCCAGGACGTGTCGCTGGTGTACGTGCTGTCGATCACCGACTTCGTCGGCGCCGCCTCCAAGGTCGCGCAGCGCGACGGCCGGCTGGTCGAAATGTACCTGTTCGTCGCGGTCGTCTATTTCGTGATCTGCTATGCGCTGTCGCACCTGGTCAAGCGACTGCAGCAGCGCGTCGCCATCATTCGCTAGGCCGGCCGCGCGCCGCCATGCAACAACACACGGATTTCAGAATCAGGAGCACAACATGATTGAACTCAAGAACGTCAGCAAGTGGTACGGCAACTTCCAGGTCCTGACCGACTGCAGCACCAGCGTCGCGAAAGGCGACGTGGTGGTGGTATGCGGTCCGTCCGGCTCCGGCAAGTCGACGCTGATCAAGACCGTCAATGGCCTGGAGCCGTTCCAGAAAGGCGAGATCATCGTCGACGGCATCTCGGTCGGCGCACCGAAGACCAACCTGTCGAAGCTGCGCGCGCGCATCGGCATGGTGTTCCAGAACTTCGAACTGTTCCCGCACCTGTCGATCCGCGACAACCTGACCATCGGCCAGATCAAGGTGCTCGGCCGCAGCAAGGAGGAAGCGACCGAGAAGGGCTTGAAATACCTCGACCGGGTCGGCCTGATCGCGCAGAAGGACAAGTTCCCCGGCCAGCTGTCCGGCGGCCAGCAGCAGCGCGTGGCGATCGCGCGCGCGCTGTCGATGGATCCGATCGCGATGCTGTTCGACGAGCCGACCTCGGCGCTCGATCCGGAAATGATCAACGAAGTGCTGGACGTGATGGTCGGCCTGGCGCAGGACGGCATGACGATGATGGTGGTCACGCACGAAATGGGCTTCGCCAAGAAGGTCGCCAACCGCGTCGTGTTCATGGACCAGGGCATGATCGTCGAAGACTGCACCAAGGAAGATTTCTTCGGCGCCCCGCGTTCCGACCGGGCACGCGACTTCCTCGCCAAGATCATCCACTGATACCCGGAGTCCGGCGTCAGCCGGCGACCGCAACCGCCAAGCCGCCCGGCCGCCGCCGCGGCGGCTTTTTTGCTGCCGGGCGCGCGCCTGCCGGACAAGCGCCGCGCGGTAAAATCGCGGCAATCCCACGACCGAACTTCCTATGCCCGATTCCAAGTCCTCCAGCCTGACCCTGACCCGCCCCGACGACTGGCACCTGCACCTGCGCGACGGCGCCACGCTGGCCGCGGTGCTGCCGCATAGCGCGCGCCAGTTCGCGCGCGCGATCGTGATGCCGAACCTGAAGCCGCCGGTCACCACCACCGAGCAGGCCGGCGCCTACCGCCGGCGCATCCTGGCGGCGCTGCCGGCCGGCCTCTCGTTCGAGCCGCTGATGACGCTATACCTGACCGACAACACGCCGCCCGACGAGATCCGGCGCGCGCGCGCGTCCGGCTTCGTGCACGGCGTCAAGCTGTACCCGGCCGGCGCCACCACCAATTCCGACGCCGGCGTCACCGACCTCGCGCTCTGCATGCCGACGCTGGAGGCGATGCGGGAAGCCGGCCTGCCGCTCTTGGTACACGGCGAAGTGACCGATCCCGACGTCGACGTGTTCGACCGCGAGGCGGTGTTCATCGAGCGCGTGCTGGAGCCGCTGCGGCGCGCACTGCCGGGCCTGAAGATCGTGTTCGAGCACATCACCACGCGCCAGGCGGCGCAGTACGTGCAGGCGGCCGATGACAAGCTGGCCGCCACCATCACCGCGCATCACCTGCTGTACAACCGCAATGAAATCTTCAAGGGCGGCATCCGGCCGCACTACTATTGCCTGCCGATCCTGAAGCGCGAAGAGCACCGCCAGGCGCTGGTGGCGGCGGCGACCTCGGGCAGCCCGAAGTTCTTCCTCGGCACCGATTCGGCGCCGCACCCGAAGGGTGCCAAGGAACACGCTTGCGGCTGCGCCGGCTGCTATACCGCGCTGCACGCGCTCGAGCTGTACGCCGAAGCCTTCGACCGCGCCGGCGCGCTGGAGAAGCTGGAAGGCTTCGCCAGCGTCCACGGCCCGGCCTTCTACGGCTTGCCGCGCAATGCCGATCGCGTCACGCTGCGGCGCGAAGCGTGGACGCTGCCGGCCGAACTGGCGCTGGGCGACGATGCCATCGTGCCGCTCGACGGCGGCGGCACGCTGAACTGGCGGCTGCAGGATGGCGCCACCCGGGTCGCAGGCTAGCAACCGCCGCCACAAAAAACAGGGAGTATGCACTCAAGCTGGAGGGTTTCCGCCCGACTTGAGAGGTCTATCCCGGGAGTATCTCTATTGCTCCGATATTCCCAGGTACGACATCCGCTGGCCTGCCATGTTTGCAGGCCAATAAAAAACCGCCGGAACCGGCGGTTTTTTTCGGGTGCCCACAGGCGTAACGGCAGGAATCAGGCCGCCTTCTTTTCGTCGCGCAGTTCGCGGCGCAGGATCTTGCCGACGTTGGTCTTCGGCAGTTCGTCGCGGAATTCGACGTACTTCGGCCGCTTGTAGCCGGTCAGGTTTTCCTTGCAGTAGGCCAGCACCTGCTCGGCGGTCAGCGTCGGATCCTTGCGTACCACGAACACCTTGACCGCTTCGCCGGTCTTTTCGTCCGGCACGCCGATGCAGGCGCATTCCAGCACGCCCGGATGCATCGCCACCACCGCCTCGACCTCGTTCGGATAGACGTTGAAGCCGGACACCAGGATCATGTCCTTCTTGCGGTCGACGATCCGGGTATAGCCGCGCTCGTCCATGATGCCGATGTCGCCCGACTTGAAGAAGCCGTCCGGCGTCATGACCTTGGCGGTTTCGTCCGGGCGGTTCCAGTAGCCGACCATCACCTGCGGGCCGCGGATCGCGATTTCGCCCGGCTCGCCGAGCGGCACCGGCTGGCCGTCGTCGTCCAGGATCGCGATTTCGGTGGACGGGATCGGCAAGCCGATGGTGCCGCTGTATTCGGTCATGTCGGCCGGATTGCTGGTTGCCACCGGCGAGGTCTCCGACAGGCCGTAGCCTTCGGCGATCGGGCAGCCGGTGACCTTGATCCACTTGTCGGCGACCGCCTGCTGCACCGCCATGCCGCCGCCGTTGGACACCTTCAGCCCGGAGAAATCGAGCTTGGCGAAATCCGGGTGGTTGACCAGGCCGTTGTACAGCGTATTGACGGCCGGGAACATGTTGACCTTGTACTTGGCCAGTTCCTTGATGAAGCCGGGGATGTCGCGCGGGTTCGGGATCAACAGGTTCAGCGCGCCGATACGGGTGCCGATCAGGTTGCACACCGTCAGCGCGAAGATGTGATACAGCGGCAGCGCGCAGACGATGGTCAGCTGCTCGAACACCGGTTCCTTCTTCAGTGCCGGCTGCATCCACGCCTCGGTCTGCAGCACGTTGGCCAGCACGTTGCGGTGCGACAGCGTGGCGCCCTTCGACACGCCGGTGGTGCCGCCGGTGTACTGCAGGAAGGCGACATCGTCGTGGCCGAGTTCGACCGGCTTCAGGCTCTTGCCGGCGCCCTGCGCCAGCGCCTGCTTGAACGAGATCGCGTTCGGCAGTGCATAGGCCGGCACCATCTTCTTGACGTTGCGCACCACGAAGTTGACGATGCCACCCTTGACCGTGCCCAGCAGGTCGCCCATGCTGGCCACCACGATGTGCTTGATCGGCGTGTTCGGCAGCACCTGCTGCAGCGTGGTGGCGAAGTTTTCCAGGATGATGATCGCCTCGGCGCCGGAGTCGTTCATCTGGTGTTCCAGCTCGCGCGGGGTGTACAGCGGATTGACGTTGACCACCGTGTAGCCGGCGCGCAGCACGGCGGCAATCGCCACCGGGTACTGCAGCACGTTCGGCATCATCAGCGCCACGCGCGCGCCCTTGGCCAGGCCGCGCGACTGCAGGAAGGCGCCAAGCCGGATCGACAGCCGGTCGACGTCGGCATAGGTCAGCATCTTGTCCATGCAGACGAAAGCGTTGCGTGCGGCGAACTTCTTGAACGACTCTTCCAGCAGTTGCACCAGCGAGCGGTACTGCGTGTAGTCGATTTCAGCCGGCACGCCGGCGGGATACGATTTCAGCCAGAACTTCTCCATGCTCCACCCCTTGTTGTCTCGGATTATTGGAATATCTTGTCGATCAGCCGCCGGAAAAGTGCACGACTGTCTTATTCTCCACCCGGGATCGTATCGGGCGGCGTGCATTGGTGCAAGTCTTTGCCGCGGCTTTTTCCATTCCCTGCACCGCCGCCGGCGACGGCCGTTAGTGCGACCGCGGCGTGGCCTCGCTGGCGGCCAGCGGCGTGCTGCGCGCCAGCACCAGCAACTGCTCGTGGCGCAGGCTGCGGTCTTCCGCCGCCAGTTGCCGCACCGCCGCATAGAATTGCGGGAAGCCGTTTTCGCGCGCCAGCAGCGCCTTGAAGCCCGGCACCAGATCGTGATAGGTGGCCACCGCCGCCAGGTGCGCGTTCGACAACGGCCCGGCGAACCAGCGGTCGTAGCCGGCATAGCCGCCCCAGCTCGCCTTCAGCTGCTGGTATTCCGCTTTCAGCGCGGCGAAGGTGGCGGCCTTGCGCCGCAGTTTTTCGGCGTCCTCGATCGGCAGCGCGTACGTTTCCGCCAGCCGCTCCCGGTACTTCAGCAGCAGCCGCAAGAAGTCATGCCGGCGCCCTTCGAACACGGCATAGGCGGCGCGGGTACGCTCGTCGCCCTCCTCAGCCAGCCAGCGCTCCACGCCGGCTTCCTCCACCGCGGTGGCGAAGGATTCGTTGAACTGGGTGTCGCCGGCCGCATACGCGACCTGGTGCGCCAGTTCATGGAAGATCAGCCGCGCCAGTTCGCCTTCCGGATAGTGGATGAAAGTCGACAGCACCGGATCATCGAACCAGCCGAGCGTCGAATAGGCCGGCACGCCGGCCACCTGCACGTCGTAGCCCTGCGCGCGCAGCTCGGCGCCGTAGGCCTGCGCCTGTTCGCGACTGTAGTAGCCGCGATAGGTGACGCAGCCGGCGATCGGGAAGCACCACTCTTCCGGCTTCAGCGATAGCGCCGGCGTCGCCACCACGTTCCACAGCACGAATGGCCGCTTCAGGTCGGTATAGCGGGTATAGCTGCCGTTGTCCGGCAACCCCAGCTCCCGCGCCGCAAAGCGGCGGATCGCCCGCACCTTCTTCAGTTTTTCCTTCAAGGGTTCGGCCGCCTGCGGATCGGCCAGCCAGTCATCGATCGGGCGCGCCTCCGCCAGCAGCGAAAACTGTCCGTGCGCGGCCTGCGCGAAATAGCCGATCTGCGTGCAGCCGCCCAGTGCCGCGACTGCCGCAACCGCCGCGACCGCGATGATGCCTTTCCTGATTCCCATTCGTTCCGTTCCCGCCTCGAGCCGAGTTTCACCTGAATTCCGGCATGCCTTTCCGTCATGGTTTTCATGACTGTGTGGCATACCGATTCGCATCGTACTGCAAAGCCGGTCGTACCGAGACCGTCGCGCAAAACAATGAAACAAAGGCATCTACGCCGGCTGGCCGGCGGTATTGCCGCTGTTATACTTTGCGCTCGCAAATCCACTTGCGAACGACAAACCGCTTCCGGAGACCCAACGTGCCATCCATCCGTCCATCGTCGTTGCCAGCCGTCGCGCTGGCGATTTTTTTATCCGTCCTGCTGGCCGCCTGCGGTGGCGGCTCCGACAATTCCGGCCCGGCGCCGGCCACCGTCCAACTGAGCGGCAAGATCACCTACGATTTCGTGCCGGCGGTCGCCAGCCAGGATACGCAGGGTGCCTGGCACGGCGGCCTCGATTACACGAAAACCGTCGCCAAGCCGGCGCGCGGCGTGCAGGTGGAAGCGGTAGCCGACGACGGCAGCGTGCTGGCGACGACGCAGGCCGGTGCCGACGGCGCCTACACGCTGGCGGTGCCGTCCAATACCAGCGTGCGGCTGCGCGCCAAGGCGCGCCTGCTGCAGGCGCCGGGCAACGGTCCGAGCTGGGACTTCTCGGTGCGTGACAATACCTCGGCCGGCTATGCCAGCGGCAACGCCGCGCTGTACGCGGTGCAGGGCGACGCCTTCAACAGCGGCCGCGATGCCAGTCAGACGCGCGATCTGAATGCCGCCTCCGGCTGGACCGGCAGCGGCTACGGCAAGGCACGCGCGGCGGCACCGTTCGCGATCCTCGACCAGTTCTACTCGGCGATCCAGAAAGTGCTGGCGGCCGACGGCCAGGCGACGTTCGCGCCGATGAACACCTACTGGAGCGTCAACAATCGCCCGGCCAGCGGCGACCCGGCGCTCGGCGAGATCAACACCAGCCACTGGAGCGCCAACGGCGACCAGCCCGGCCTGTACATCCTCGGCGCCGAGAACGTCGACACCGACGAATACGACACCGGCGTCGTGGTCCACGAATGGGGCCACTATTTCGAATCGCGCTTTTCGCGTGCCGACAGCACCGGCGGTCCGCACGGCGGCGGCGAATTGCTCGACATGCGGCTCGCATTCGGCGAAGCCTGGGGCAATTCACTGGCCGGCATGGTGCGCGACGATCCGCTGTACGTCGATACCAACAGCACGCAGCAGGCGCGCGTCGGCGTCGTGCTCGATCTCAACGGCATCCCGGGCTATGAGCCGCGCGGCTGGTTCAACGAAGCGTCGGTGCAATACGTGCTGTACCAGCTGTACAAGACGCCGTCGATCGGCTTTTCGTCGATCTACAAGGTGATGGTCGGGCCGCAGAAAACCACCGAGGGGTTTACCAGCCTGTTCTCGTTCGCCACTTATCTGCGTGCCGAAACCAGCGCCGAAGGCAAGGCCGCGATCGACCAGCTGCTGGCCGGGATCAATACCGTCAACGGCGCCGATCTCGACATCTGGGGCAGCAAACAGACCTATCCGTCGTTCCTGCCGGCTGCCGGCGAGCCGTTCGTCGTACCGGTCTACACGCAGCTGAACCTCGGCACGCCG
>JBAUJK010000120.1:0-3719 GCA_049683695.1 Burkholderiaceae bacterium | reverse complement strand
ACATAATTATATACATCAAAGAATACATATCAAGCTCTTTTTTTGCGTGACAAAAACCGATGGTGAAAAATCACCGGGACAAAGTAGATCGGGGTCAATGAACGGCCTGTTCGCGGCGCGCTTGCGGGCTACAGCGCGCCAGCTTCGATACCCAGGCTCGATGAACCGGACGGAGCGGCATAGTCCGCCGACAGGGAGCAGGAAGGAAAATCCCGCCATGTGCGGGAATATCGACAGGACCGCGAAACGACGCTTGGCGGCAGATCGAAACGGCAGGAAATGAAACCGTCAGGACGGGTTGGGCGCAACCATCGCTTCCGGCCGCACCCATTGGGCGAACTGCTCTTCGCTGACGAAGCCGAGCGCCAGCGCCGCTTCCTTCAGCGTGCTGCCGTCCTGATGCGCGCGCTTGGCGATCTGCGCCGCGCGGTCGTAGCCGATGTGCGGCGCCAGTGCGGTGACCAGCATCAGAGAGCGCTCCATCAGGTCGTGGATGCGGGCGCGGTCGGCTTCGATGCCGCGCGCGCAATGCTGGTCGAAGCTGGCCATGCCGTCGGCCAACAGGCGTACGCTCTGCAGGAAATTGTGCGCAATCATCGGCTTGAACACGTTCAGCTCGAAATTGCCCGAGGCACCGCCGACCGTGATCGCGACGTCGTTGCCGAACACCTGGCAGCACAGCATGGTGAGTGCCTCGCACTGGGTCGGATTGACCTTGCCCGGCATGATCGAGCTGCCCGGCTCGTTTTCCGGGATGCGGATCTCGCCGAGGCCGGAGCGCGGGCCGGATGCCAGCCAGCGCACGTCGTTGGCGATCTTCATCAGCGCCGCCGCCAACGTCTTCAGCGTGCCGTGCGCCGCCACCAGCGCATCGTGCGCCGCCAGCGCGGCGAACTTGTTGGGCGCGCTGGAAAAAGGCAGCGCAAAGCGCCGTGCCAGCTGCGCCGCCACCCGCGCGCCGAACTGCGGATGCGTGTTCAGGCCGGTGCCGACGGCGGTGCCGCCGACCGCCAGCGCACACAGCGCCGGCAGCGCCGCCTCGATGCCGGCTTCGGCCTGCTGCAGTTGCGCGGCGTAGCCGGAAAACTCCTGGCCGAGCGTCAGCGGCGTGGCATCCTGCAGGTGGGTGCGGCCGATCTTGACGATGTCCTTGAATTCGTCGGCCTTGGCCGCCAACGTCGTCCGCAGCCGCCGCAGCGACGGCAGCAGCGCGCCGGAAATCTGCCGCACAGCGGCGACGTGCATGGCGGTCGGGAAGATGTCGTTGGACGACTGGCCGCGATTGACGTCGTCGTTCGGATGCACCAGGCGCCGTTCGCCGCGCTCGCCGCCGCGCAATTCGGATGCGCGATTGGCCAGCACTTCGTTCATGTTCATGTTGGTCTGGGTGCCGGAGCCGGTCTGCCACACCGCCAGCGGAAATTCGCCGGCATGGCGGCCGGCTGCCACTTCCTCGGCGGCCTGCGCGATCGCCGCCGCTTGCGCCGCCTCCAGCAGCCCGAGTTCGCCGTTGACCTCGGCGCACGCCTGCTTGACCGCGGCCAGCGCCGCGATCAGTTCCGGCGCCATGCGCTCGCTGGAAATATGGAAATGCTGCAGCGAACGCTGCGTCTGCGCGCCCCACAGGCGATCGGCGGGGACGTCGATGGGACCAAAGGAATCGCGCTCTATCCGGGTGCCGGCCATGCTGCCTCCTTGCCACGTGTGACGGGAGCCGCGCCTGCGTACCGGCTGCGGGTATGCGCAAGGGCGCGGCACGACCCGTTCATTATCGCGGAAAGCCCGTGCCGTCACCGCAAAGGTGCGATATGGGGAGTATGGGAGAAAATACTGTCATTCCCGCAGGAATGGTGTGCGGGTTTAAAAATACTGTAGCTGGTATTTTGGAAGACCGCGAGCTCAGCCGCGGCGCTCGACGCTGCGCCAGCCGGCGACCTCCATGCCCATGTCGGGTGGCAGGCATTTGCCGTCGCGCAGCAACTGCTGGAATTCGTCGGACGGCAGCGGCCGGCTGAAGTGGTAGCCCTGGATCTCGTTGCAGCCGTTGCAGCGCAGGAAATCGAGCTGTTCGGCGGTCTCGACGCCTTCGGCGATCACCCCCATCTTCAGGTTGTGCGCCAGCGAGATGATCGACAACACGATGGCGGCGTCGTCGGCGTCCAGCGTGATGTCGCGCACGAAGGACTGGTCGATCTTCAGCACGTCGACCGGGAAGCGCTTCAGGTAGGAAAGGCTGGAATAGCCGGTGCCGAAGTCGTCGATCGAGGTCTGCACGCCGATCGCGCGCAGCCGTTGCAGAATCTCGATCGCCTGTTCGACGTCGGCCATCACCAGGCTTTCGGTCAGCTCGATGCCCAGGCAGTGCGGCGGCAGTCCGGTTTCCTCCAGCACCGCCGCGATCGACTGCGCCAGTTCCTTCTGGTAGAACTGGCGCGCCGACAAATTGACCGATACCCGCAGCGGCGGCAGGCCGGCGTCCTGCCAAGCCTTGTTTTGGCGGCAGGCGGCGCGGATCACCCAGGCGCCGAGCGGCACGATCAGCCCGGTTTCCTCGGCCAGGCCGATGAAGCGCGCCGGCGACACCAGCCCCAGTTGCGGATGCTGCCAGCGCACCAGCGCTTCCATGCCGATCACGCGGCCGCTGTGCAGATCCACCTGTGGCTGGTAGTGCAGCAGGAATTCGCCGCGCTCCAGCGCGCCGCGCAGGTCGCTTTCCAGCCGCAGCCGCTCCAACGCGCGCTCGTTCATTTCCGGCGTGTAGAACTGGTAGGTGCTGCGCCCCATTTCCTTGGCGCGGTACATGGCGATCTCGGCGTGCTTGGTCAGCGCCTCGGCATCGATGGCGTCGCCCGGATAGACCGCGATGCCAACGCTGCAAGTCAGGTACAACTCGTGGTCGTCGAGCTTCAGCGGCTTGGCCACCGTCTGCATGATGCGCTGGACGATGCCGACCGCGGTGCTTTGCGCGCGGTCGTCGATGAAGATCAGCAGGAACTCGTCGCCGTTCAGGCGCGCCACGGTGTCCGCTTCGCGCAGCCCCTGCTTCAGGCGCTCGGCGATCTGCCGCAGCAGCGTGTCGCCGGCAAGGTGGCCGAGCGCGTCGTTGATGAACTTGAACTGGTCGAGGTCGATATAGATCAGGCACACCGCGTGGTCGTAGCGGTCGGCGTAGGCGATCGCCTGCGCCAGGCGGTCGCGCAGCAAGCTGCGGTTGGCCAGCCCGGTCAGGATGTCGTAGTTGGCCTGGAATTCCAGCTCGGCCTCGTAATTCTTGGTCGCGGTGATGTCGTACTGGGCGATCACGAAATGGCTGACGACGCCGTTGTCGTCGACCACCGGCGACAGGTAGAACTCGTTCCAGTAGACGCTGCCGTCGCGTCGCATGTTGCGCAGCACCGTCTTGCCCTCGCGCCGCTCGCGCAGCGCGGCGCGGATTTCCTCGATCGCCTGCTGGTCGCGCTCGTCGCACTGCATCGCGCGCACGCTCTTGCCCAGCATGTCGGCGGCCGGAAAGCCGCTGTTGCGCTCGAACGCCGGATTGACGTACTCGATCGGATAGTCGGGCGCCTCGGCGCTAACGATGACGATCGCGTTGGCGCTGGCTTCGATCGCGCGCTGGCGCAGCTGCAGCGCCTTTTCGGCGCGCACGCGGGCCGCGATGTCCTGGTTCAGGCGCCGGTTGGCCAGCCCGGTCAGGATGTCGTAGTTGGCCTGGAATT
>JBAUJK010000119.1:0-18917 GCA_049683695.1 Burkholderiaceae bacterium | reverse complement strand
GTACAGGGACAGCGGCGGCAGCGCCGGCAGGTTCAGCATGCCGGGTTTCAGGAAGGCGGTGGCGGCGGCCGCCGCTTCGGTGGCGATTTCGGCCGCGGCCGGAGACCCGGCGGCGGCCGGCTTGATCGGAATCATCGTAATTTCTCAACCAACAGGCGCAATGCTTGCGCGCGGTGCGACACCTGGTTCTTTTCCGCGGCGCTCAATTCGGCCGCGGTCTTGCCCAGTTCCGGCAACCAGAAATGCGGGTCGTAGCCGAAGCCGTTGGCGCCGCGCGCGTCGGCGACGATCTCGCCCTCCCAGCGGCCGTCGGCGATGATCGGCTGCGGATCGTCGGCATGCCGCACCAGCACCAGCACGCAATAATAGTAAGCCGATTTGTCGGCGTGCGCGGCGAGGTCGGCCACCAGCCTACGGTTGTTGGCGGTGTCCGATTTCGGCTCGCCGGCATAGCGCGCCGACAGCACGCCGGGCGCACCGCGCAAGGCCTGCACGCAGACGCCGGAATCGTCGGCCAGCGCCGGCAGGCCGGTGCACAGAGCCGCGTGGCGCGCCTTGGCCAGCGCGTTTTCGACAAAAGTCGGATAGGGCTCGGCCGCTTCCGGCACGTCGAAGTCGCCCTGCGGGCGCACCGTGAAGCCGGCCGGCGCCAGCATCTGACCGAATTCACGCAGCTTGCCGGCATTGTTGGACGCCAGCACCAGGGTTCCGTTCAGCGCCATCTTCCGCCCCGTCACGAAGCCAGCCCCAGCGCCTGCTTCTGCAGCCGGGTCAGTTCCAGGATGCCCTGCTGCGCCAGGTCCAGCAGCCGCTCCATCGTGGCGCGCTCGAACGGTGCGCCCTCGGCGGTGCCTTGCACTTCGATGAAGCCGCCGGCATCGGTCATCACCACGTTCATGTCGGTGTCGCAGTCCGAATCTTCCAGGTAGTCGAGGTCCAGCACCGGCTGGCCGCGATATACGCCGACCGACACCGCCGCCACGAAATGGCGCAGCGGCAGCGCCGCCAGCACGCCACGTCCGACCAGTTGCGCGAAGGCGTCGTGGGCAGCGACCATGGCGCCGGTGATGGCGGCGGTGCGGGTGCCGCCGTCGGCCTGCAGCACGTCGCAATCGAGCTGCAGCGTGCGCTCGCCAAAGGCGTTCAGGTCGAAGGCGGCGCGCAGCGAGCGGCCGATCAGGCGCTGGATTTCCTGCGTGCGGCCGGACTGCTTGCCCTTGGCCGCCTCACGATCCATCCGGGTATGGGTCGAGCGCGGCAGCATGCCGTATTCGGCGGTCAGCCAGCCCTGGCCCTTGCCTTTCAGGAAAGGCGGCACCTTTTCTTCGATGCTGGCGGTGCACAGCACGCGGGTGTCGCCGAATTCGACCAGCACCGATCCCTCCGCGTGCTTGGTGTAATGGCGGGTCAGGCGCACTGCGCGCAAGGCGTCGGCGGCACGTCCGCTGGGACGAGTGATGTCAGACATGGGTTTCCTAATTGCGGGAAGTCAGGCGCGAGGATTTTTCGATGGCGCCGCGGATTTCCTCGATCGCCTTTTCGATTTCAGCCTCGTTGAACGCATCGGCGTCCTCGAGGTCGGCGTGGCGCGGCGCCTGGATGGTGGTGGTGACGGTGCCGACCGGCAGGGTATGCGTGGTGACAGTGGTGCTGTCGTTGAGGCTGGCGCTGGCGCCTTCCCACATCATGGCCAGCGCGGTGACGTTGTCGCTGCTCTTGCCGGCGATGCCAACCGCGGTATTCAGCAATTCCGGCACCGCGCGCACGATGGTGCTGTCCTGCAGCCGCTGCGCCAGCACGTGGTCGGGCAGCACCGACCACAGGCCGTCCGAGCACAGCAGCAGCACGTCGCCGCCCTGCAGGCTGGCGCGGCGCGAGATTTCGACGATCGGCAGATTCGGCGCACCCAGGCAATTGAACAGCTTGTTGCGATCCGGGTGGGTGGCGCGCTCGGACGGATCGGCCTTGCCCTGCGCGATCAGGGTCTCGATGCGCGAATGGTCGCGCGTGCGCGCCAGGATCTGGCCATTGCGCATCCAGTACAGCCGCGAATCGCCGCAGTGCGCCCAGTAGGCGCTGTTGTGCTGGACCAGGCAGGCGACGATGGTGGTGCGCGGCGTTTCCGGCAGGCGGTTGATCGCGCGGTAGCGGTGAATCTCGTGGTGGGCCGCGAAGAAGCTGTCTTCCAGGAAGCGTTCGGGCTTGCGCACGAAAGGCGCCGCGTGCTGCTGGAACAGCGAGCCGATCGTCTGCATCGCGATGGTCGCCGCCATCTCGCCCTGGATGTGGCCGCCCATGCCGTCGGCCAGCAGTAGCAGCAGCGCGTCGCGGGTGAAGCTGTAGCCCATCCGGTCCTGGTTGACCTTGCGGCCGCCGATCAGGCTTTCCTGGTAAACGGAGAATCGCATGGCGTCAGAAGTGGCGGGCCGGAACAGGCCTGTATTGTATTACAGCGTGTTTTCCTGGATCGTGTTGACGTTCATCCGCTTCCTGCCGAGATGGCCGAACAGGTCGCGAAAGCGGCGCGAAATCCGGTCCATCGCGTCGCCGGCGCGGTTGGCCGGCATTGGCTGCATCAAGGCCTTTTGCAGGGCGAACACGCTCTGCGGCCGCTCCAGCGGGTCGATCTTCAGACAGGAGCGCACGACCTCGACCAGTTCCGCCGAATAGACTTCCTCCAGCTTGCGGAAATGCCCTTCCATGCGGTCGTTCTTCTTGCGCTGGTCGGCCGCCTGCGGCGGTGCGCCGACCATGCAGGCGAAGATCGAGGCGCCGATGCTGTAGATGTCGGTCCACGGCCCCAGGTTGCCGTTCTTGCCATACAGTTCCGGCGGTGCGAAACCGGGCGTGTACATCGGGTACAGCTTCGGCGAATCGGCCTTCAGGGTCTGGCGGGCGGCGCCGAAATCGAGCAGGATCGGGGTGCCGTCGACGCGCAGATAGATGTTGGCCGGCTTCAGGTCCAGATGCAGCAGCTTGTTGGTGTGCACTTCGCGCAGGCCGTTCAGCACCTGGCTGAACATCTTGCGGATGAATTTTTCCGATACCAGCGGTCGCTCGCCCTTGTCGCGGCGGCGCAGGATGTGCTCCTGCAACGAGCGGCCCGATTCGTGGACCATCACCATGTAGACGGTTTCGTTGGCGCGGAAAAAATTGACCACGCGCACCACGTTCGGGTGGGCGATGCGCGCCAGCGCCCGCCCTTCCTCGAAAAAGCACTTCAGCCCGATGCGAAAGGTCGGCAGGTTTTCGGCGGAAATCGCCGGAATCAGCTCGCCCGGCTGGCGCAGGGCCAGCGAACTGGGCAGGAATTCCTTGATCGCCACCGCGTTGCCGTCGGCGTCATAGGCAAGATAGACAATGCTGAAACCGCCGGAAGCAATCTTCTTTACAATGCGATATCCGGCAATCTCGAGCCCGTCAGGCAGGGGGGCGTTGTTTTGCGTGGCCATGATTTTCCAGATAGATATATCTGTGATTGTGTGTATAGATCCCTGTTTTGTAAAGACAAGATCGGAGACGAGCCTTGACCATCTGCAGCATGACCGGCTACGCGGTCCATTCCCGCGAGACCTCCAGCGGCACCATCACGCTCGAAATCAAGAGCGTCAACTCGCGCTTCCTTGACCTGCAATTCCGCATCAACGACGATCTGCGCGCGCTGGAGCCGATGCTGCGCGAAGCGATCATGGCGCGGGTCGGGCGCGGCAAGGTCGAATGCCGGGTCAGCTTCGGCCGACGCGCGGCCGGCGGCGGCAGCCAGGCACTGAACGCCGGCGTGCTGGCGCAGCTGGCCGACATGCAGCAGGCCATGCGCAAGCAGTTCGCCGACGCCGCGCCGCTGTCGGTGCATGAATTGCTGCGCTGGCCGGGCGTCCTCGAGGAAGCCGAAATCGGCCAGGAGACACTGCAGGCGGATGCCGCCGCCGCAATCGGCACCGTGCTGGACGCCTTCATCGAGTCGCGCGCGCGCGAAGGCGCCGCGCTGCGGGCGGCGCTGGAAATCCGGATCGACGCAATGCAGCAGATCGTCGAGCGGATCACGCCGCTGGTGCCGCAGGTGATCGCACAGTTCCAGCAGAAGGCGGTGGAACGGATGCAGGAAGCGCTGGGCGTCAGCCTGCAGGCCGGAGCCCCGTCCTCCGTGACGCGCGAGGAAGTGCTGGAACGGATCCGCCAGGAGGTCACGCTGTACGGGATCCGCATCGACATCGCCGAGGAGCTGTCGCGGCTGGCGGCGCACCTGGCCGAAACCCGCCGCATCCTGCAGAAAGGCGGCGCGGTCGGCAAGCGGCTCGATTTCATGATGCAGGAACTGAACCGCGAAGCGAACACGGTCGGCTCCAAGGCGGCGATCAAGGAACTGGCGGACGCCTCGATGGAAATGAAGCTGCTGATCGACCAGATGCGCGAACAGGTCCAGAACCTCGAGTAATCTCCCTCCCCTGCCGGCGGACGGCGCGCAGCGGAAAACGGCCCATATTCGTTTTCCGCATATGCATAGATCATAAAAATCGTTGTCCGCCGCCCAATAAATACCTACAGTCCGATCGAAGCAGCGCCGTCCGCCGGCGCACGGGGACCGTCTGTCCTGCGGCCGCCTTGGCCTTTCTCCCCTCTGAATCCGACGATTGCACCGCCGATGAAGCTCACCTTTGAACATGTAACGAAGCGTTTTTCCAGCCTGCACGTGGTCGACGATTTCAGCCGCGACATCGAGAGCGGCGAGCTGGTGGCCCTGGTCGGGCCTTCCGGCTGCGGCAAGTCGACGCTGCTGCATATCGCCGCCGGCCTGGAATTGCCGAGCGGCGGCCGCATGCTGGCCGACGGCAAGCTGGTGACCGGCCCGAACCCGGAGCGCACGCTGATGTTCCAGGAAAACGCGCTGTATCCGTGGCAGACCTTGCTGCAGAACGTCGCGATGGCACTCGAATTCCAGAAGGTCGGACGCCAGGAAGCGCAGCAGCAGGCGCGCGCCTGGCTGGCCAAGGTCAATCTGAAGGGTTTCGAAGACTATTACCCGCACCAGGTGTCCGGCGGCATGCGGCAGCGCGCGGCGCTGGCGCGCGCCTTCATCTCCAGCCCGAAGGCGCTGCTGCTGGACGAACCGTTCGGCGCGCTCGACGCGCTGACCCGGATGACGCTGCAGGATGCGCTGCGCCAGCTGATCCGCGAAGTACGCCCGACCGTACTGCTGGTCACGCACGATGTCGACGAGGCGCTATTCCTGGCCGACCGCATCCTGGTGTTCAGCAGCCGGCCGGCCAAGGTCCTGAAGGAATTCAGCCTGCAGCATCACGAAAAAACCCATGATCTGTCCGAATTCGCCGACATGCGGCGCGAGATCCTGGGCCTGTTGGGCATCCGCGCCGAACACGAGGAATTCGAAAACACACTGGAAGGAGCAGCAGCATGAAACAACTGGCATCGAAACTGTCTCGATTGCTGATTCCGACGCTGGCCGCGTTCGCGCTGGCCGCGCAGGCCACCGCCGCCGACAAGCTCAAGGTCGGCTATCTGCGCGTGATGGACGACGCGCAGGCGATCGCCGCCTACGAAGGCGGCTTCTACAAGAAGCAGGGCCTGGACGTGGAACTGGTCGAGTTCAAGTCCGGCACCGACCTGATCAAGGCGATCGTCGGCGGCCAGCTCGATACCGGCGTGCTCGGCTTCACCAACGCCGTGGCCTGGGCCTCCAAGGGCGCCGATCTGAAGGTGGTCGGCGGCGCCCAGCACGGCTATCACGCAATCGTGGTGCGCGATGACACCGGCATCAAGAACGTGGCCGACCTGAAGGGCCGTACGCTGGCGTCGCAGAAGGAAGGCAGCACCGCCGATACGGTGCTGAAGGGCGTGGTGCTGAAGAACGCCGGCCTGAAGGATTCCGACCTGACCATCATGGGCGTCAGCCCGCAGGTAGCGGTGCAGTCGCTGGTCGGCAACCGCGTCGACGCCGCCTTCCTGTTCGAGCCGCAGGCACGCATCGCGCAACTGATCGCGCCGGTCAGGCAGATCTATGAAATCGGCGAAGTCTGGCCCTTCCCGTGCATGGTGGTGATCACCTCCGGCGACACGCTGAAGAACAAGAAGGACGCGGTCTGGAAGTCGCTGGACGCCCAGCGCGAAGCGATCGACCTGCTGCAGAAGAAGCCGGAAGAGGCGGCCAAGCTGATCGCCGGCTACTTCATCTCCGAGCCGACGCTGAAGACCCTGAAGCACGGCGAACTGCCGCGCGAGGACGTGATCCGCGACGCCATCAAGAGCCAGACCTTCAGCCCGGTCCTGACCAAGAAGGAGGAGGCGCGGATGCAGGAAATCGCCGACATCCTGCAGTCGCAGGGCGCGCTGAAGACGCGCGACGGCAAGCCGTTCGACGTCAAGGGCATCCTTGACCTGAGCTGGCAGAAGGAACGCAAGCTGTAAAAAAAGCTGGTCCGCCAGCTGGTGACGGGCGATATCGAAACGATATCGGCAGCTATAATCGATCCGGCTGCAACCCCGCCTTGAATCGATGGCCGGCATACGCCGGCCATCTTGTTTTCGTTATTCGATGAGCACTTCACACATTATTTCCGGCTATCGCAAACATCTCGCCATGGCATTGGCGATCGTCCTGATCCTGTTCGGCTGGCAGGTCGCCGCCTGGACCTTGCCCGACTTCCTGATGCCCGGCGTGCCGACCGTGATGGTGCGGCTGTGGAACGATGTGCTGTCGGCGGAATTCCGGCAGACGCTCGGCAGCAGCCTGATACGCCTGGGCGGCGGCTATGGCGCCGCGCTGCTGTTCGGCATCGGTTTCGGCCTGGTAGGCGGCGTGCTGTTCTTCTTCCGCGAAGTGCTGAAGTCAGCCATCATCATCCTGCAGTCGATCCCGTCCATCGCCTGGGTACCGCTGTTCCTGATCCTGATGGGCTTTGGCAACCTGCCGATCGTGGTCGTGATCGCGCTGGCCGCCTTCTTCCCGGCCGCGCTGTCGGTGATGAACGCGACCGAGAGCGTGCAGAAGGTGCACGTGTCGGCCGCACGCGTGATGGGCGCCTCGCGTTGGGATATGCTGAAGCGCGTGTATCTGCCGGCGGTAATGCCGGAGCTGATCACCGGCGCCCAGCTGGCGTTCGGCAATGCCTGGCGTGCGCTGATTTCGGCCGAAATGCTGATCGGCTTCGGCAAGGGGCTCGGCCGCTCGCTGGCCTATGCCGGCGAAACCGCCGACATGATCGGCGTGATGGCCAATATCCTGACCATCGCCGTGCTGGCGGCGCTGATCGACCAACTGATCCTGGAAAACCTGAAGCACCGCCTGCTGCGCTATCAATACGTGTGACGATGAAACCGCCCTTCCCGATCCGTTTCCCCCGGCTGCATGCGCTGGCACCAGTGCTGGCGTTCGCTGCGCTCGGCGCCCTGTGCACCGCCGCAGCGGCCGACAACCTGGCGCGCGCGCGCCAGCGCGGGCAGTTGGCGGTCGGCATCGAGCACGTGACGCCGCCCTACCGGGCCGGCGCCAAGTTCCGCACGCCCGAAGGCGTCGACCAGGTGCTGGCCGAGGACCTCGGGCGCCGTCTGCAATTGACGGCGGCTACGCGCGCGATCGACGCCGCCGGAGGCGGCCGGCTGCTGGCCGACGGCGGCGCCGACCTGCTGCTGCTGGCGCTGGCCGATGGCGACCCGCTGCACCGCAACGCCACCGTGATCCCGACTGGCTATTCGGCCGCACCGATGGCGATCATGCGCACCGACACCACGATCAAGAACTGGACACAGCTGAAAGGCCGCATCGTCTGCGTCGCCGAAGGCGGCCGCTTTGCCGGCTGGTCGGCGGCCAAGTACGGCGCCATCGAGCAACGCTACAAGGCGCCGGCCGACGCGCTGCTGGCCTTGCGCATCGGCGAATGCGACGCCGCGGTGCACGACAGCGCACTGCTGGAGGAACTGATCAAGCTGCCGGAATGGAAAAAATTCTCGGCGCGGCTGCCGACCGGGCCCAAAACCCCGCTGGTGCTGGTGGCGCCGCGCGGCGATCCATCGACCGCGCGCTTCCTGAAGCAGGCCGCGCTCGAATGGCGCGCCGCCAACATGCCGAATCAAGTGCTGGCCAAGGCGGTGCGCAACATCGCCTTCGAGGTTTACCTGGACCAGAACGTCCCCGATTGCCATTGAGCGGACCGCCGAACGCGCCGTGCGCGCTGATAAAATAACGGCTGGCTGGTGCCGGCATGCCGCGTAGCGCTTTTAAGGGCATGCGGCCGGAATCGATACTAGGCATGGTATTTTTGAAGCCGCCCTGTTTACGCCCGAAATAAGCTGTTTTTTTGATATACTCCCTCTATTCCAGTTGACCGACGAGGACACGCGTGGCATCCGCATGCCGTCGCCGTCCAGTGCGCTTCCGTTCAAGGATTCCGATGTCCAACGCTTCCGCCACCTCCGGCAGCCTGTTCATGGTCGTGGCACCGTCCGGCGCCGGCAAATCGACGCTGGTCAACGCGCTGCTGGCGCAGGAGCCGTCGATCAAGCTGTCGATTTCGTACACCACGCGGGCACCGCGCAGCGGCGAACAGGATGGGCGCGAATACCATTTCACCTCGGTCGAAGATTTCCTCGAGCGCCGCCGGCAGGGCGAATTCCTGGAATCGGCCGAAGTCCATGGCAACTATTACGGCACCTCGCGCCTGCAGATTGCCGACCAGATCGAGGCCGGCGTCGACGTGCTGCTGGAGATCGACTGGCAGGGTGCACAGCAGGTCAAGCGGCGTTTTCCGGATGCGGTCGGCATCTTCATTCTGCCGCCGTCGATCGCGGCGCTGGAAGAACGCCTGAAGAAGCGCGGGCAGGATGATCCGCAGGTCATCACGCGCCGGCTGCTGGCCGCCGGCGGCGAAATCGCCCATGCTCCAGAGTTCGAATATGTTATTATTAATCAAGAGTTTGCCGTCGCCTTATCCCAGCTGACCGCCATAGTTCAAGCCACCCGCTGCCGGTTTTCGCAACAAGCGGCGCGCAACGCCCCTCTGTTCGCCCAACTGGGTATCCACGCACAATTACGCTAACCGCCTCCAGGAGCAATCATGGCTCGTATCACCATTGAAGACTGTCTCAAGCAAATCCCGAACCGCTTCCAGCTGACGCTGGCCGCCACCTACCGTGCACGCCAGCTGCTGCAGGGCCATACGCCGAAGGTCGACGCCAAGGACAAGCCGACCGTGATCGCGCTGCGCGAAATCGCCGCCGGTGAAATCGGCCTCGAAATGCTGAAGAAGGTCCCCGCCTAGCATCCGCCCGATCGCGGCGCCGATATCGCCCGAGGATCACACGATGCCCACGGATACCACGCTATCGGCCTCCGCGGCCAAGCCGGCTTCCGGCCGGCGCAGCCGCAAATCTCCCGCCGCCGGATCGCCCCTGCCCGACGTTCCCGCGGCCGACGTACGCGTGGCATCGGTCGCGCAACTTTCCAGCAAGCTCACCGAATACCTGACGCCGGACGAACTGAAGCAGGTCCGGCAGGCTTACCGCTTTTCCGACGAAATGCATCTGGGCCAGATGCGGGTGTCGGGCGAGCCGTATATTTCGCATCCGATCGCGGTGGCCGAGATCTGCGCCGACTGGAAGCTGGATGCGCAAGCCATCATGGCGGCGCTGCTGCACGACGTGATGGAGGACCAGGACGTCCGCAAGGACGAGCTGATCGAACGTTTCGGCGCCCAGGTGGCGACGCTGGTGGACGGCCTGTCCAAGCTCGACAAGCTGGAATTCCAGAGCCAGATCGAAATGCAGGCGGAAAATTTCCGCAAGATGCTGCTGGCGATGGCGCGCGACGTGCGCGTGATCCTGGTCAAGCTGGCCGACCGCCTGCACAACATGCGCACGCTGGGCGCGATGTCGGCCGAAAAGAAGCGCCGCATCGCGCGCGAGACGATGGAAGTCTACGTGCCGATCGCGCACCGGCTGGGCCTGAACAACATCTACCGCGAACTGCAGGACCTGGCGTTCGCGCACCTGTACCCGCTGCGCTACAAGACCCTGTCGAAGGCGGTCAAGGCGGCGCGCGGCAACCGGCGCGAAGTGGTCAGCAAGATCCTCGACTCGGTCAACAGCACGCTGGCCGCCGCCGGCATCGAATCGCAGGTGTACGGCCGCGAAAAGACGCTGTATGGGATCTACCGCAAGATGCGCAACAAGCACCTGTCGTTCTCGCAGGTGCTGGATGTCTACGGCTTCCGCGTGGTGGTCGACAGCTTCGCCAACTGCTATGTTGCGCTCGGCACGCTGCACGCGATGTACAAGCCGATGCCGGGCAAGTTCAAGGACTACATCGCGATCCCCAAGCTGAACGGCTACCAGTCGCTGCACACCACGCTGATCGGCCCCTACGGCACGCCGGTGGAATTCCAGATCCGCACCCAGGACATGCACCGCGTCGCCGAATCGGGCGTCGCCGCCCACTGGCTGTACAAGGATGACGACGGCAACCTGACCGACCTGCAGCAGCGCACCCATGCCTGGCTGCAGTCGCTGCTCGACATCCAGAAGCAGACCGGCGATTCGGCCGAATTCCTGGAACACGTGAAGGTCGACCTGTTCCCGGACTCGGTCTATGTGTTCACGCCGAAGTCGGAAATCATCGCGCTGCCGCGCGGCGCCACCGTGCTCGACTTCGCCTACAGCATCCACACCGACATCGGCGACCAGACCATCGCCGCCAAGGTCAACCACGAGCAGACCGCGCTGCGCAGCGAGCTGCGCAACGGCGACATCGTCGAGATCATCACCTCGCCTACCTCGCGGCCGATGCCGACCTGGCTGTCGTTCGTGCGCACCGGCAAGGCGCGCTCGGCGATCCGTCATCACCTGCGCACCGTCAACCTGAGCGAATCGCTCGACCTCGGCCGGCGTCTGCTGGGGCAGGCGCTGACCGCGCTCAACCTGAATCCGGCGCTGCCGCCGGAACTGACCGAAAAGCTGCTGAACGAATCGCGTGCCAAGTCGCTCGACGAACTGTATATCGACATCGGCATCGGCAAGCGCATGGCGACGCTGGTGGCGCGCCACATCCACGGCCTGCTGGACGGCGACGCCGCAGCCGGCGAAGCGGCCAGCGACGCGGCGGCGCTGGAGCCGGTGGTGATCGACGGCAGCGAAGGCTCGTCGGTGCAGCTGGCGCCGTGCTGCCAGCCGATCCCGGGCGACCGCATCGTCGGCCAGCTGAAGCGCGACCAGGGATTGCTGGTGCACGTCGAGGATTGCTACGTCGGCAAGCGGCAGCGCGCCAAGGAGCCGGAGCGCTGGATACCGGTGGTCTGGAGCGACAGGCCGAGCCGGCGCTTCGACTGCCGGCTGAAGATCCTGGTCAGGAACGAGAAAGGTATCCTGGCGCGGGTCGCCGGCGAGATCGGCGAATCGGACGCGGACATCACCTACGTCAGCATGGACGACGACAAGGATCCGATGATGACGCAGATCACCTTCACGATCCAGGTCGAAAACCGCATCCACCTGGCGCGGTTGATCCGCAACCTGCGCGGCATCACTGCGGTGGCGCGCATCCTGCGGGAACGCGGCTAGGCGCAGCCGTTATTCCGCACCGCCATTCTTGCGCAGCGAGTAATGGCAAACCGGCGCCCGCCAACATACTCCCAAACATCCCTCCCTATGCCGGGCATAGAACGGTTGTTTTTAGCGCATACTCCCAAGAGTCACCGATTCCCGTCAATCAATTGACATGCAGGCGCCGGCGCATGCGCCGCAGGCCGAGCCAGACCCCGAGCGTCAGGAACGGCACCAGGATGCCGGTGGCGACCTCCGGATTGATCGGCCAGCCGCCCGCCTTCATCGCCTTGCCGGCATAGTTGCACAGCCCCGCCAGATAGTACGAAATCGCCACCACCGACAAGCCCTCGACCGCCTGCTGCAGGCGCAGCTGCTGCGCGGCGCGCGCGTTCAGCGACTGCAGGATCTGGCGGTTCTGCTGCTCCTGCACGATGCCGACGCGTGTGCGCAGCAGGTCGTTGGTATGCGCGATCCGCTCCGCCAGCCCCTCCTGCCGGCGCGCGATCGCTTCGCAGGTATTCATGGCCGGCGCCAGGCGTCGCTCCATGAATTCGCCGATGGTCGGCACGCCCTCGATGCGAATTTCATGCAATTCGTCGATGCGCGCGCGCACCAGCCGGAAATAGGCTTGCGACGCCGAAAAGCGGTAGCTGTTGTCGACCGACAGCTTCTCGATGCGCGCCGCGAGGCCAGTCAGGTCGCGCAGCAGCGCCTGCTCGTCGTCGGCGCTTTCGGCGGCGCCGGCGTCCGGCTGGTCGGCATCGACCATGGTCGCGGTCAGGCGCGCCAGCCGGTCTTCGATCGCGCTCAGCACCGGCGCCGATTGCTGCGCCAGCGGCAAACCCAGCAAGGCCATCATCCGGTAAGTCTCGATTTCCAGGATGCGCTGCACCAGGCGCGCCGCCTGCTGCTCGTGCGGGCCGACCGCGCGCACCACGAAGCGGTTGAAGCCGTCGGCCTGGATCCGGAAATCGGTCCAGATCTGCCCGCCCTGCGCCATCCGGCCGGCGGCCAGCGCATTGCCCTCGAAGACTTGCAGCAATTCCGTATCCGGCGCCTCGATCGGTGCCGCCTGCTGGTCCAGCACCAGGTGCGCGGCCACCATGATCTTGCCCTGCAGCGACTGCAGCCACTGCTGTGGCAATTCCGACACCGGCACCTGGGCGAACGCCACCGCCAGCGGCAGCGGCCGCTCGTGGGCGCGGGCGAAGGTATAGGTGGCGAATTCGGTATGGCATTCCCATTTCATGCGGAAGCGGCCGAAGTCGTGGAAGAAATACTTGGCCTCGCCGCCGGGGCCGGCGACGCCGAAATGCGCGCACAGCTGGCACAGCAGCCGATGCTGGTCGGCCGCATTGCCTGCCGACGCCGCCGCGTCGCCGGAGTAGACGGCGAAATGGGTCACGCTTTCGAGCGCGGTCAGGCGCAGCGGCGGCCGCGAATGCACTTCGGCGGCCAGCGGCACCCGCAGCGCGTGGTTCAAACTGGAATAGACGATCGACATGATGGCAGGCGTTTTTTATTGGAATATTGGTTGCCGCGGAATCTGGCGCCGATGCGCGATTGCGGAACCGTCAGCCGGCCTCGCTGCCGGATCCGGCAGGACGGCGCTTCCAGGCCCTTGGGATGGCGGGCGGAGCGAAAGACTGAAAATGGGCGATCAGCCAGTGTAGCAAACTAGCCGGCCGCCGGATATTGGACTGACAAGATTTCCAGCTCTTCCATGCCGGCCGGCGTCTTCAGCGTCACCACGTCGCCTTCGCGTGCCCTGGTCAGTGCGCGCGCCACCGGCGAAATCCAGCTGATCTTGCCGTTCAGCGGATCCAGTTCGTCGATGCCGACGATCGTCACCGTGTGCTGCTCGCCGGCCTGGTTCTGGTAGGCCACGGTGGCGCCGAAGAATATCTGGTCGCTGCCGTGGTGCACGCTCGGATCGACCACCTCGGCCAGGTCCAGGCGCTTGGTCAGGAAACGAATGCGGCGGTCGATTTCGCGCAGCCGGCGCTTGCCGTAGATGTAGTCGCCGTTCTCGGAGCGGTCGCCGTTGGAGGCGGCCCAGTGCACGATGCGCACTACCTCCGGCCGCTCGACGTCGATCAGCCGCAGCAGCTCTTCCTTGATGCGCCGGTAGCCGGCAGTGGTGATGTAATTCTTGGCGCCGGCCGGGATCTGCGGCAGCGCCGCCTCCAGTTCGTCGTCGCCGTCGTCGCTCTCTTTGGTGAATGCCTTGCTCATGGCATTCATTGTAGCCGCGCCGTCGGCGGCCGGCTCAGCGCGCGGCGTGCGAGATCGCGTTGCTCCACTCGAAGGCGGCCAGCTCCAGCTGGTACAGCTCGTCGATCGACAATCCCAGCTTGCGCAGCGTCGGCAGCAGCAGCGGCCTGGCGTCCTCGATGCGCTCGATGTATTCGGCCAGCTTCAGCATGTCGCCATACAGTCCGGCGCGTTCCAGCAACGCCGCGCTGACCGCGTCGGCGACCGAAATCTGCTGCAGGATCTTTTCCATCGGCGAACCGAACAACGTATCCATCAGCGACATGATGCCGACGGTAAATGCGGTATCGGCCACGTTGCGCTGGCCGGGGTGGATTTTTTCCGCGATCAGCTCCAGCAGCTTGCCGCGCGTGGCGGCCAGCACCAGCAGCGGCGACATGAAGCCGCGCGCCTTGCCCGGATCGGCATACAGCAGGATCTGCAGCCAGCGCTGCAGCTGGCGCCGACCGAGCAGCACCAGCGCCTGCCCGAGCGAATCGATGCGCTGCGCCAGGCCGAACGCCGGCGTGTTCACCAGCCGCAGCAGGGTCAGGCCGAGCGATACGTCCTGCTTGATGCAGGCTTCGATTTCGCGGGTGCTGGCATCGGTCATGATCAGCGCCATCAACTGCATGATGGTCAGCTGCGACGGCAGCAGCTTCTTCCCGGAAAGAATTCCCGGTCGCGCGAAATAATAGCCCTGGAAGTAATGGAAGCCGAGCTGCAGGCAGCGCTGGAACTGTTCCAGCGTTTCGACCTTTTCCGCCAGCAGGACCTTGCCGGCATGGCCGAAGCGGTTGGCGAGCCGGACCAGGGTTTCCTGCTCCATGCCCATCACGTCTATCTTGATGATCTTGACCAGCGGCAGCAGCTTTTGCACGTCTTCCGAATCGGCGACGACATCGTCGAGCGCGAAGACGAATCCCTCCTCCACCAGCTCGGCCACGCGCTGGATCAGCTGTGGCGTGACCTTGACAGTTTCCAGCACTTCCAGCACGACCTTGTCGGACGGCAGGAAATTGACGAAATCGCTCATCAGCACCGTCGCATCGGCGTTCACGAAGCCGAGCGATTCGCCGATCACGTTCTCCATCCCGAGTTCGGAGGCATGGGCGATGACGGCGGCGGTGGCGGCCAGGTCGTCGCCGACATTGGCGGGACCGGTGGCGGCGCTGCGAAACAGCAGCTCATAGGCGACCAGGCTCTGTTCGCGATTCAGAATCGGCTGCCGCGCCAGGAAAAACTCCTTGACGCGCTGCGTCTGGTCGGAAGAATCGAGCATCGAGTCGGCCACTGTCGAATAGGTTCGGGACTTGCCCCGATCGTACCGGACGAGCCGGCAGCTGCGGGGTTCTTTATCCGGGCCCGGCGCGGTCTCCACGCTTCCGGGCGAACGTGCCGATTGTACGCTGCCGGCGCCTGGAATTTCCGAGAATCAATGCACGATCAGCGTCTGCGGCTCCGATTTTGCATTTCACCGGATGCCGCCTCGCCGGCGCCGGCCTGTCCGGATGCCAGCGTGAAGCCGGCGCCGGCATCGACGCCGAGCAGCTCGACCAGGCGCGGCAGCAGGTCGCGCAGCGTCGCTTCCAGCGTCCAGGGCGGGTTCAGGATGAACATGCCGCTGCCGCGCAGCCCGAAACCGTCCGGCGTCGGTGCGCCGATCGACAGCGTGGCGTCGAGCCAGCCGGTAGCCGGCAGCCGCTTCAGACGTTCCGGCAGCTGCCGCGATTCGATGCGCTGCAGCAGCGGATACCAGACCGCATAGGTGCCGGTCGCGAAACGCGACAGCGCATCGCGCAGCGCCTCCTGCACGCGCCGGTAGTCGCCCTTGTCTTCGTACGGCGGATCGATCAGCACCAGGCCGCGCCGCGACGGCGGCGGCAACAGCGCCTTCAGGCCGGCGAAGCCATCGCCTTTCTGGACCATCACGCGCGTACCGCGCGCCGACCGCCCGCCTTGCGCGGCCGCATCCGCCTCCAGCTTGCGAAAATTGTCCTGCAGGATCTTGCCGTCGCTCGGATGCAGCTCGAACAGCCGCAATCGGTCCTGCGGCCGCAGCACGCGGTCGGCGCAATACGGCGAGCCCGGGTAGTAGCGCAGCTTCCCGCCCGGATTCAGGCCCTTGATCAGGTCGACATAGCGCGCCAGCGGCGGCGGTAAGCCCTTGCGATTCCACAGCCGGCCGATGCCGGTATCGTATTCAGCATTCTTCGCTGCATAGGTCCCATCCAGCGCGTACAGGCCGGCGCCGGCATGGGTATCGATGTACATCACCGGCGTTTCCTTCTGCGCGAGATAGCGCAGCAGCTCGATGGTGACAACGTGCTTGAGCACGTCGGCATGGTTCCCCGCGTGGAAAGCGTGGCGATAACTGAACATGGGCGGGATTCCGGGAAGGTGGCAGAAAGGAAGGCGCCCATTCTAGAGCAAATTCGGTCTGACCCAACCTGCCGATACAGCCGCCCCGCTACGGCGCGTCGCCGCGCCTTGCGCCAGGGGCGATCCACATCGCCCTCGACAAGCCAGTCAGATCGGATCCGCTCCAGCGAGTAGCGCCGGCGCCATCGGCAAGCGGCGAAAAAAAACCGCGCCCTTGTGGGGCGCGGTCCTTTCCCTCATCCGAGGTTGTCTCCTCCGGTCCTTCGGAGTGTCGCGTCTATTCGATCGGTAGGATCAGGCGACTTTCTTTTCAAAGAACTGTTCGTCTTCGGTCGAGCCCTGCAGCGCAGTGGTCGACGACTGGCCCTGCTGGATCGCCTGAGTCACGGCGTCGAAGTAGCCGGTGCCGACTTCGCGCTGGTGCTTGACCGCGGTGAAGCCCTTTTCGGCGGCCGCGAATTCGGCTTCCTGCAGTTCGACGAAGGCCGCCATCTGGT
This sequence comes from Burkholderiaceae bacterium, assembly GCA_049683695.1. Taxonomy (GTDB): domain Bacteria; phylum Pseudomonadota; class Gammaproteobacteria; order Burkholderiales; family Burkholderiaceae_D; genus DATJCV01. The sequence goes on along the minus strand of JBAUJK010000119.1, from coordinate 2,235 downwards.
TGCGGGCGTAGCCGTGCGCCAGATTGAACATCGAGTAGTTCAGTGCGTGGAAGCCAGCCAGCGTGATGAACTGGAACTTGTAGCCCATCGCACCCAGTTCCTTCTGGAACTTGGCGATGGTGGCGTCGTCCAGATTTTTCTTCCAGTTGAACGACGGCGAGCAGTTATAGGCCAGCAGCTTGCCCGGGAACTTGGCATGGATCGCCTCGGCAAACTTCTTGGCGAACGCCAGGTCCGGCTTGCCGGTTTCGCACCACACCAGGTCGGCGTACGGCGCATAGGCGAGGCCGCGCGAGATCGCCTGGTCGATGCCGGGGCGGGTCTTGAAGAAGCCCTCCACCGTGCGCTCGCCGGTGCAGAATTCCTTGTCGTTGTCGTCGATGTCGGACGTCAGCAGGTCGGCCGCTTCGGCATCGGTACGGGCGACCAGCAGGGTCGGGGTACCGGAGACGTCGGCCGCCAGACGCGCCGCGTTCAGCTTTTCGATCGCTTCGCGGGTCGGCACCAGCACCTTGCCGCCCATGTGGCCGCACTTCTTGACCGAAGCCAGCTGGTCCTCGAAGTGCACGCCGGACGCGCCGGCTTCGATCATCGCCTTCATCAGTTCGAAGGCGTTCAGGACGCCGCCGAAACCAGCTTCGGCGTCGGCCACGATCGGCGCGAAGAAATCGATGTCGCTCTTGCCTTCCGACCATTGGATCTGGTCGGCGCGCTGCAGCGTGTTGTTGATCCGCTTGACCACCAGCGGCACCGAGTTGGCCGGATACAGCGACTGGTCCGGATACATTTCACCCGCCACGTTGGCGTCGCCGGCTACCTGCCAGCCAGACAGATAGATCGCCTTCAGGCCGGCCTTGACCTGTTGCATCGCCTGGTTGCCGGTCAGGGCGCCCAGCGCGTTGACGAAAGGCTCGTTGTTCACCAGATCCCACAGCTTTTCGGCGCCACGCTTGGCCAGCGTGTGCTCGATCTGCACCGAGCCGCGCAGACGCACGACGTCTTCGGCGGTGTAGTTGCGCTTGATGTTCTTCCAGCGGGGATTTTCCGCCCAATCCTTGGTCAGGGCTTGCACTTGCTGTTCGCGGGATGCCATGAGTCGGTCTCCTTGGTGATAAATAAATTCGGGTTCGGCAACAGGTAAATCAAAAAACCATGGCTAAAGCATAGGCGCTTTTTTGCGAGGCAACAAGGTCTTATATAAGACATATAAGTAAAATTTTCTCCTTATTTTTCAAATATTTATTCGTTATTTTTTGCGATGTGATACAAAATTTCTGAAAATGAAATCGCAACTTGATGCTGCGCGTCGCCACTTTTCACATGGCGAAACGATATTTTCGAATCATGAAATTTGCCGTTTCCAAGCCGCGCCGCCGCGCCAAACCGGCGGCGGCGGGCACAGAAACCGGGCGTGATCGCGCTCCTGCCGGTTACCCGGTTCACGCCAGCGCGGCATCCGCTTCCCGCACCAGTTGCGCGACCAGTTCCGCGGCATGAATACCGGGCGCGCGGGCGCGTGTCATGCCGGCCGCCTGGCCGGCCCACAGCGACAGGTAGTCGGGGCGGTTGGCCGCCGCCGCGGCCTTGCGGATTTCGGTGGTCAGCGCATTCTGCACCGGGTAGGCCGGCAGGCTGGCTTCGTGCGGCGTCATGCGGCGCACGTACTCGTTGACGATGCCGCGCGCATAGCGGCCGGAAAAGGTGCGTGTCGCGCGCGTGGAGGTATCGTCGGCGCTGCGCAGCAATTCCTTCCACGCCGGGTGGCTGGCCGCTTCCGCGCATGCGACGAATGCCGTGCCGAGCTGTACTGCCTGCGCGCCCAGTGCCAGCGCGGCGGCGATGCCGCGGCCATCCATGATGCCGCCAGCGGCGATCACCGGCACCCGCACCGCGTCGACCACCTGCGGTACCAGTGCCATGGTGCCGATCATGCTGTCAGTAGCGTCGCCGATGAAGGTGCCGCGATGGCCGCCGGCTTCGGCGCCCTGCGCGCAGATGAAATCGGCGCCGTTGCGTTCCCAGGCCAGCGCTTCGGCGACATTGGTGGCGGTGCCGATCACGCGGCTGCCGGCCGCGTGCAAGCGTTCGATCGCAGCCGCGTCCATCAGGCCGAAGGTGGCGCTGACCAGCGGCACCTTCAGTTCGATCACCGTCTGCAGCTGTTCTTCGTAGTTTTCGCTGAACTTCGCCGGCGCGGCGCCGCGCCCGAGGCCGAGCTCGGCGCGGATCGAGGCC
>JBAUJK010000118.1:0-7900 GCA_049683695.1 Burkholderiaceae bacterium | reverse complement strand
GCGTGATCGGCCACGAGGTCGGCAAGAAGTAAGCGCGAAAGCAAGTGTTTGACCGGCGTCCACCCGACGCCGCCAACTTCCCGCCGCGGCCGTCCGCGCTGCCGCGGCGTCCTACGAAAGGAGACTTGCCATGCTGTATACCATCGCCGTCATCCTGCTGATCCTGTGGCTATTGGGCCTGGTCAGCTCCTACACCATCGGTGGCTTCATCCACGTGCTGCTGGTGGTGGCGATCGTGATGTTCCTGGTGCAGCTGATCAGCGGCCGCAGGTAGCGGCCCGCCTCAAGCGCTGGCCGCTTCGCCGGCCGGCGCCGGCACTTCCAGCGGCAGCGTGACTTCGACCACGGTGCCATGACCGTCGGCGCCGCGCCGCACCGTCAGCCGTCCACCGACCAGATGCGCGCGCTCACGCATGCCGACCAGGCCGTGGGTGCGCGTTTTTTTCAGCGCCTCGTTGCCGATGCCGATGCCGTCGTCGGCGATCCGCATGCGGATGCGGCCGTCGCGGCAGGCCAGCGTCAGCCGCACCGTCGATGCGCGCGCGTACTTGACGATGTTGGTCAGCGACTCCTGCGCGATCCGGTACAGCGCGATCGACAGCGCCGGATCGACCGCCGGGAAATCCTCGGCGATGTCCAGATCCAGCGCCAGCCCGGCCGCCTTGGTGGTGTCTTCGTAGTGATTCTGGATCGCTGCCGCCAGTCCGAGGTTGTCGATCATGCTGGGGCGCAGGTCCTCGATCACGCGCCGCTTCAGGTTGAACGCTTCGCGCAGGCCCTGGCGGACTTTTTCCAACTGCGCGATCAGCGGCTGCGTCGCTTCCGAGTTGTCGCCCTTCAGCTTTTCCAGTGCCATCGACAGCTGCATGCTGGTGGTGGTCAGGTGCGCGCCGAGCTCGTCGTGCAGCTCGCGCGCCAGCCGCGCCTTTTCCTCTTCCGCCACCTTCAGCAGATGGCGCGACAGCACCGCCAGTTCCTCGGTGCGCGCCGCCACCGTGGTCTCCAGGCCTTCGTTGGCGGCCTGCAGCGCGTTCTCGGCCGCGCGCCTCTTCTGGAAGCCGCTCTGGATCAGCCGGAAAAACAGGAACAGCACCAGCACCGCGATCGCGTTGATGACGTTGCCGGCCCACAGCGAATGGTTGTAGTTTTCGTAGAAGCGGTTGCGGCGCGTGGTCAGCAGCTCGCGTTCCTCCTTTTCCATGATGACCTCGAGCAGCCGGATCTCGTCGAGGGTTTCGCGGCCCTCGCCTTCCTTGACGCTGTCGATCAGCGCGTTCAGCCCGCGCTCCTCATAGAGCCGGTTGTTCTGCTCGAAGCGCGTCATCTTGCGCGCCAGCAGCTGCTTCAGCTGCGCCAGGTTTTCCTGCTGCGCCGGATTGTTGGCGAACAGTGCGTCGAGCGCGGCGAGCTCGGCGGCCAGTTCGCTCTCGGCGGTCTTCCACGGCCCCAGGTAGGCGGCGTTGCCGGTCAGGTAGTAGCCGCGCAGGCTGGCTTCGGCGTCCATCACCAGCAGGTTGACGTTCTTCAGGCGGTCGGTGACGCGCCAGCTGTGCTCCATCCAGTCGTTGTTTTCCTTCAGCCTTTGCAGGTTCTGGTAGCTGATCAGCGCGCTGCCGCACAGGGTCAGCAGGCAGGCGACGAACAGCACCACGATGTACAGCGGCACGGCCGGCGTGTCTTTCCTGGCCGCGGAACTTCCGGAACGCATAACGGGACTCATGGATTCATCGGGTCGATGGAACACGGGTAGATGATACGTGCGATGCGCGAACGATGCCGAAAAAATACGTGCGGCAGCCACAGGTAGTCGTTCTCCTACACCTTCTTCCTGTGCCGTCTTATTGCACTTGGGCCACGCCCTCCCTAAAATGAATGCACTGATGGCCGACCGGGAAACGGCTCCGCGACGGTTCCAAGACGATGAATCCGCAAAAGAAACTGAAGGTATTTCTGATCGAAGACGCGCAGCGGGTCCGCGCGGCGCTGACCGACATCCTGCAGGAAAGCGGACAGATCGAGGTGGTCGGCTTCGCCGCCGACGAACGCGACGCGTTGCAGCAGCTGCGTTCGCGCGAATGGGACGTGGCGATCGTCGACATCGGCCTGCGCGAAGGCAATGGCCTGGGCGTTCTGGCCGGACTGAAGAACGACGCCCGTGAATACGGCAAGCGCCTGGTCTTCACCAGCAATTCCAGCAACGCGCTGAAGGCGCGCACCGCCGCGCTCGGCGCCGACGGCTGCTTCGACAAATCGACCGACATCGGCATGCTGGTGTCGCATATCCACGACATGCTGCACTAGCGCCACGGCGCGGCAGCGCGTTCTTCTCCCGCGCTCTTTCCCTACTCCAGCAGATTGTTCTTGATCGCGTAATAGGTCAGATCGCTGTTCGAATTCAGGCCCATCTTCTCCAGCACCCGCGTGCGATAGGTACTGATGGTCTTCACGCTCAGCGACAGCTCCTCGGCGATCGCGCTCACCGTCTCGCCCTTCGCCAGGTGCAGGAAGATCTGGAATTCGCGGTCCGACAGTTCCGCATGCGGCGCGCCGACGGCGTCCTGGTCGAAGCCCTGCGCCAGGATTTCGCCGACCTCGGGGCTGACATAGCGGCGCCCGGTGGCGACGGTGCGGATCGCGCGGATCAGTTCTTCCGGATCGCATTCCTTGTTCAGGTAGCCGTTGGCGCCGCTCTTTAACAAGTTGACCGCGTATTGCTGCGCCGGGTAGCCGCTCAGGATCAGCACCGGCAGCTCCGGCTGGCCGCGCTTGATGGTGCGCAGGATGTCGACGCCGTTCTGGCCCGGCATGCCGATGTCGAGCATCAGCACGTCGCAGCCGCCGCCGCGCGCGATCTCCAGCGCCTCGCGGCCGTTGGCCGCTTCCGCCGCCACGGTGATGTCGGCGACCCCGGACAGCAATTGCTTGAAGCCGGCGCGCACGATCTGGTGATCGTCGCAGATTGCCACTCGTATCATTGTCGGTCCATCTCCCCGTCTGTACGCCCCGGTGGACGTTGCTCCCGCATGGTCGCAGAAGCGGCGCTTTCCTGCCGACGCCGGCGCCACACTCGCGCCGCATCTACATACTCCCTCGCATCATGCCCGATGCCACGCATCGACATGAGCAAGTTGGCACATACTCTTGATCTCGGTTGAACCGTTCGGGTGCCGGCCGCAAAAAAAACGCCGGATGGCGCGAGGCGCGATCCGGCGTGCAGCAGGCGCTTGCGCGCCGATTCTTACTTCTTCACCAGCGGGCAGTTGCCTTCGTTCAGAGGCCGGAACGCGGCGTCGCCAGGAACGGTCGCCACCACCTTGTAATAATCCCACGGATACTTCGACTCGGCCGGGGTCTTGACCTGGATCAGATACATGTCGTGCACCATGCGGCCGTCCTCGCGGATCTTGCCGCCCTTGGCGAACATGTCATTGATCGGCAGCTTCTTCAGGCTGGTCATCACCGCGCCGGTTTCGTCGGTGCCAGCCGCCTGCACCGCCTTCAGGTAGGTCAGCACCGCCGAATAGGTGCCGGCCTGCGCCATGGTCGGCATCTTGCCGACTTCCTTGAAGTAGCGCTGCGACCAGGCGCGCGTTTCCTCGTTCCGATCCCAGTAGAAGCCGGTGGTCGCATACATGCCCTGCGCGGTTTCCAGGCCGAGCGCATGTACGTCGGTCAGGAACAGCAGCATCGCCGCCACCTTCTGCTTGTCGGTGATGCGGAACTGCGATGCGGTCTTGATCGAGTTGATGGTGTCCGACACCGCGTTGGCCAGGCCGATCACCTGCGCCTTCGATGCCTGCGCGGTCAGCAGGTAGGACGAAAAGTCGGACGAGTTCAGCGGATGCTTGACCACGCCGACCATCTTGCCGCCGCCCTTGATCACTTCATCCGACACGTCCTTGGTCAGCGCCTGGCCGAAGGTGTAGTCGACCGCCACCATGTACCACGACTTGCCGCCCTGCTCGACGATCGCCTTGGCGGTGCTCTTCGCCAGCGCGTAGGTGTCGTAGGTGTAGTGCACCACCACCGGGCTGCACGATTCGCCGGTGATGCCGGACGATGCCGCCTCGGTGTTGATGATGGCGCGGTTCTTTTCCTTGCCGATGTTGGCCACCGCCATGTGCACCGCGGTATTGCCGAGGCCGAACACCACGTCGACCTTTTCCTGGTCGAACCAGGTGCGGGCGGTGGTGGCGCCGACGTCGGCCTTGTTCTGGTGGTCGGCCCAGACCAGCTCGACCGGCTTGCCCAGCACCTTGCCGCCGAAATCGGCGATCGCCATCTTGGCGGCAGCGACCGAGCCCTTGCCGCCGATGTCGGCATAGGCGCTCGACACGTCCGACAGGACGCCGATCTTGACCACGTCGTCCGTGACCTTGTCGGCATGCGCCATCGGCGCGAGAGCGAGCGCGCCGGCGATGGTTGCCAGGCTGCCGTACCGTTTCTTCATTGTTCCGTCTCCTTCGGGTGGATAAAAATTCAAATGCCGCTCGCGCGGCGTGGCAATAATCTACTTGCTGGTAGTAATATACTACTGATTGGTATATTTGTTCAAACTTGTGCCGATTCGCGCGGATGCCGGCGCACCGAACGCATCCGTGCCAGACTGGCGCCGGCTCCCGGAATCCGTCTGAAAACCGTAGCGAGCGCAGCGAGTTCAGCGTGGACAGCGGACCCGCGCCAGCAGCACGCCCGGCATCGCAGGGCTGGAATCGGCACGCGCAGCAGGCTTTCAATCAGGCTCATACCGCACCACTGACAGGAGGCAGTACCCATGCAAGCAATCGAATACCGGCAGGGCGAAAAGCCCCTGCACGACTACCTGCGCCGGCACGCGCGCGCGATGCCGGACAAGCCGGCCTTCGTCTGGTACGGCCGCGAACTGTCCTATGGCGAGCTGGACCGCTTGAGCGACGCCTTCGCCGCGCGGCTGACGGAACTCGGCGTCAAGCGCGGCGACCGCGTCGCGCTGTTCCTGCAGAATTGCCCGCAATACGTGATCGCGCATTTCGGCATCCAGAAGCTGGGCGCGATCGTCGGTCCCTGCAGCCCGCTGTTCAAGGAGCACGAGCTGGCCTACCAGCTCGGCGACCTCGGCTGCGAAGTGATCGTCGCCGCCGACAACCTGTACCCGGTGATCGCCGCGGTGCGCGAACGGACCGCGCTGCGCCACGTGTTCCTGACCCATTACGCCGACCTGCTGCCGGCGCAGCCGACGCTCGACGTGCCGGACGAGATCCGCACGCCGAAGGCGCCGGTGGCCGGCACCGAGGATTTCATGGCGGCGCTGGCGGCGTCGCAGCAGCCGCCGCCGCAACCGGAACTGTCGCAGGACGACGTCGCGCTGATGACCTACACCTCCGGCTCGACCGGCATGCCGAAGGGCGCGATGCTTTCCTACGGCAATGCGCTGTTCAAGGCGGCTGCCGCCAGCGAAGGCAACCGGCTCGGCAACGACGAAGTGCTGCTGGCGATCGCGCCGCTGTACCACATCGCCGGCATGCTGATGGGGATCAACGTCACCGTCTACAGCGGCGCCACCACGGTGCTGCAGTACCGCTTCGATCCGGTCGCCGCGCTGCAGGCGATCGAGCGCTACCGCGTCACCTGCTGGTACAGCATCGCGCCGATGAACGTGGCGGCGATGCAGGCGGCGGCGCCCGGCCAGTACGACCTGCAGTCGCTGCGGCTGAACCCGGTCACCAGCTTCGGCATCACGCTGACGCAGGCGCTGGCCGAGCAGTGGCTGCGCTTCTCCGGCCGCTGCCTCACCTACGAGGCGACCTACGGCCTGTCGGAAACCCATACCTGGGACAGCTACATGCCGCCGGACGCGGTCAAGTGGGGCACGCACGGCAAGCTGATTCCGGGCGTCGAATGCCGCATCCTCGATCCCGATACCGGCACCGAGAAGGCGGCCGGCGAAATGGGCGAGATCGTGCTGAAGAGCCCCGGCAACTTCAAGGGCTACTGGAACAAGCCGGAGGCGACCGCCAAGACGCTGCGCGACGGCTGGGTCTACACCGGCGACATGGGCAACGTCGATGCCGACGGCTACCTGACCTTTTCCGGCCGCTTCAAGGAAATGATCAAGATTTCCGGCTACAGCGTGTTCCCGGAAGAAGTCGAAACCCTCCTGATCAAGCACCCGGCGATCCGCCAGGCGGCGGTGATCGGCGTGCCGGATCCGGCCAAGGGCCAGGTGGTGAAGGCGGTGCTGGTGCTGCAGGAGGGAGCGACGCTATCCGCCGACGAACTGACCGCCTGGTGCCGCGACAACATGTCGGCCTACAAGGTGCCGCGCGTGATCGAATTCCGCGACGCGCTGCCGGCCACCGGTACCGGCAAGCTGCTGCGGCGCAAGCTGGCCGACGACTGAAGCAGGGCGGAATTCCACCGTCGCCCCGGCGCAAGCCGGGGCCCGGTGGCTTATGTGACGGCAGGGCCTGGATTCCGGCATGCGCCGGCACGCCCTGCCCCTACCCGCGCGGCGCTACCAGGTATCGACGAACGGCCGCTTCTTGCCGTCGCGCACCGGCGCCGGCGGCACCGACGCCAGCCCGCGCAGCAGCCAGTCGCGCGATTCCAGTGGATCGATCACGGCGTCGATTTCCAGGAACGACGCCACCGAGATCGCCTTGCCCTTGTCGTAGGCCTGCGCCACCATGTCGTCGAACGCGCGCTGCCGTTCGGCCGGATCGGCGATCGCTTCCAGCTCCTTGCGGAAACCCAGCCGCACCGCGCCTTCCACGCCCATCGCACCGAACTCGGCGCTCGGCCAGGCGATCGTGAACACGCCGGCGTGGAAGCTGCCGCCGGCCATCGCCTGCGCGCCCAGCCCGTAGCCCTTGCGCAGCACGATCGTGAAGAACGGCACCGTCAGGCTGGCGGCGGTGACGAACAGGCGTGACACGTGGCGCACCATCGCGGTCTTTTCGGCCGCCGGCCCGACCATGAAGCCAGGCGTGTCGCACAGCGACACGATCGGCAGGTCGAAGGCGTCGCACAGCTGCAGGAAGCGCGCCGCCTTGTCGGCGGCGTCGGCATCGATGGCGCCGCCCAGGTGCATCGGATTGTTGGCGATCAGGCCGAACGGCCGGCCCTCGATGCGCACCAGCGCGGTGACGATGCCGACGCCGAAGCCGCGCCGCAATTCCAGCACCGAGCCGGCATCGGCCAGCCCGTCGATCACCGTGCGGATGTCGTAGACGCGCAGCCGGTTTTCCGGGATCAGCTGGCGCAGCCGCCGCTGGTCGGCGCATTCCCAATCGGCCAGCGGCCCCTGGAAGTAGGACAGGTACTGGCGCGCCAGCCGCACCGCATGCGCATCGTCGTCGGCGACGAGGTCGACCACGCCGTTGGCCGCCTGCATTGCGGTCGGCCCGACCTCCTCCGGCGCAAAGGTGCCCAGCCCGCCGCCCTCGATCATCGCCGGCCCGCCCATGCCGATGGTGGCGTTGCGGGTGGCGATGATGACGTCGGAACAGCCGAGCAGCGCCGCATTGCCGGCGAAGCAGCGGCCGGAGACGATGCCGACGCGCGGTACCAGCCCGGACAGTTTCGCGTAGCTGGCGAACGACATCACGTCCAGCGCCGATGCCGCCACCGCGGTGGCGTCGACGTCGCCCGGCCGGCCGCCGCCGCCCTCGGCGAAGAACACCACTGGCAGCCGCCACTGCTGCGCCAGGTGCAGCATGCGGTCGGTCTTCTTGTGGTTCATCGCGCCCTGGGTGCCGGCGAACACCGTGTAGTCGTAGGCCATCACCAGGCAGCGCGCGCGCTCAGGCCCGAACTGCGCGCCGTTGACGCTGCCGATGCCGGCGATCAGGCCGTCGGCCGGGCTGACCCGCATCAGTTCCGCCAGCGAGCGGCGGCCGCGCTGCGCCGCCAGCGCCAGCGC
>JBAUJK010000117.1:0-11972 GCA_049683695.1 Burkholderiaceae bacterium | reverse complement strand
AAAACGACGAGCGCGTCGAGTTGCTGGTGCAGGCCGGCGTCGACGTGCTGGTGGTCGATACCGCGCACGGCCATTCGAAGGGCGTGCTGGACCGCATCCGCTGGATCAAGGCGCGCTATCCGCAACTCGACGTCATCGGCGGCAACATCGCCACCGCGCAGGCGGCGCTGGCGCTGGTTGAAGCCGGGGCTGACGCGGTCAAGGTCGGCATCGGCCCCGGCTCGATCTGCACCACGCGCATCGTCGCCGGCGTCGGCGTGCCGCAGATCACCGCGATTTCCAACGTCGCACAGGCGCTGCAGGGCACCGGCGTGCCGTGCATCGCCGACGGCGGCATCCGTTTCTCCGGCGACATCTCCAAGGCGCTGGCAGCCGGCGCATCGACCGTGATGATGGGCAGCATGCTGGCCGGCACCGAGGAAGCGCCGGGCGAAGTGATCCTGTACCAGGGCCGCAGCTACAAATACTATCGCGGTATGGGCAGCCTGGGCGCGATGGCGGACGGCTCGGCCGACCGCTATTTTCAGGACCCAGCCAACAACACCGACAAGTTCGTGCCGGAAGGGATCGAAGGCCGCGTGCCATACAAGGGCAGCGTGGTGGCGATCCTGTACCAGCTGATCGGCGGCGTGCGCTCGTCGATGGGCTATTGCGGCTGCGCGTCGATCGACGACCTGCGTGAAAAGGCGGAATTCGTCGAGATCACCTCGGCCGGCATGCGCGAATCGCACGTGCACGACGTCCAGATCACCAAGGAAGCGCCGAATTACCGCGCCGACTAGGCGGCGGCATCCGGCCGGACGCGACAGCGCATGAGCAGTGTCGACACCAGCGTGGCAGGCGCCACCGACCGTGCCGGCGGCCACGAAGCAGCCGCCGCGGCCGGCTTTCTGGCCGGACTGGACGAACAGCAGATCGCCCGCATCCGGCGTATCGGCAGCCGCCTGTTTTCGGTGGCCGGCTGTCACCTGCACTGGTACGGCGCGCCGCCGGCCGCCACCGGCGAACGCTCGATGGCGGCGATCGAAAGCGCGTTCTGCCGTGACCTGGCGCCGTTGCCCGCGCTGCGCGTGGTGCCGGATGCGCGCGCCGATGCCGCGCTGGCCGCGCACCGTTCGGTGGTCGGCGCGCCGTATATCCGCTTCTATGCCGGCTGCCCCATTTACAACGACAGCCGGGTCGCGGTCGGCGAGCTCTGCCTGATCGACTACGGCCCGCGCACGTTCGGCGACGACGAGCGGCAGCTGCTGGCAGACCTGGCGGTGCAGGCCGAGCGCGAATTGCGGCTGCAGGAACTCGGCGCCGCGCAGATCGACCTGCTGAAGAAGAACAAGAGCCTGCGCCGCGACTCGCTGCTCGATCCGCTGCTCGGCACCTGGAATCGTGCCGCGATCGCGCGGCTGGTGGCGGTGGAAAAGGAGCGCTGCGACGGCAACCGCCAGCCGCTATCGCTGATCCTGGTCGGCGTCGACGGCTTCAAGAACCTGAACGAGCGGCTCGGCCAGCCGGCTTGCGACACGATCCTGGTCAAGATCGCCAGCCGCCTGCGCTCCTGTATCCGCCCCGGCGACGCGCTCGGCCGCCATATCGGCGACCAGCTGCTGGTGGCGCTGCCCGGCGCTTCGCACGTGGTGGCCGAGTCGGTGGCCGAACGCATGCGGCGTGCGATCATGCTGCCGCCTGAACTGGGCGATGCCGGTGCCAGCCTGACGGTCAGCGCCGGTACGGTGTCGAGCAACCTGTTCCCGGGCGCCGACGCCGAAGAATTGATGCGCCAGGCCGATCTGGCGCTGTACGCGGCCAAGGAGGGCGGCCGCAATTGCGTGATCCAGGCGCGGCCGACGCTGGCATGATTTTCCGATCGTTTTCCTGACTGTTTCCTACCAAGCGCTTCCCATGCACTCAAAAATCCTGATTCTAGATTTCGGCTCGCAGGTCACGCAGCTGATCGCTCGCCGCGTACGTGATGCCGGTGTCTTTTCGGAGGTGTACCCGTACGACGTCAACGACGAATTCATCCGCGACTATGCCGCCGACGGCGCGCTGCGCGGCATCATCCTGTCCGGCGGCCCCAACAGCGTGATCGAAGACGATACGCCGCGCGTGCCGCAGTCGGTGTTCGAAATCGGCGTGCCTGTGCTGGGCATCTGCTACGGCATGCAGGCGATGGCGCTGCAGTTGGGGGGTAAGGTCGAAATGGGCAAGGTGCGCGAATTCGGCTACGCTGAGGTGCGCGCGCGCGGCCACACGGCGCTGCTGAACGGCATCAACGACTTCGTCACGCCGGAAGGCCACGGCATGCTGAGGGTCTGGATGAGCCACGGCGACAAGGTCGACGAAATGCCGCCCGGCTTCAAGCTGATGGCCTCCACCGACAATTGTCCGATCGCCGGCATGGCCGACGAGACGCGCCGCTTCTACAGCGTGCAGTTTCACCCCGAAGTCACGCACACGGTGCAGGGCGAAGCGATACTCGGCCGCTTCGTGCATGAGATCTGCGGCTGCAAGTCGGACTGGAACATGCCCGACTACATCGCCGAAGCGGTCGCCGCGATTCGCCAGCAGGTCGGCGGCGACGAGGTGATCCTCGGCCTGTCCGGCGGCGTCGATTCCAGCGTGGCGGCGGCGCTGATCCACCGCGCGATCGGCGACCAGCTGACCTGCGTGTTCGTCGACCACGGCCTGCTGCGGCTCGGCGAGGGCGACATGGTGATGGACATGTTCGCCAAGAACCTCGGTGTGAAGGTGATCCGGATCGACGCCAGCGAACAGTTCATGCAGAAGCTGGCCGGTGTCGCCGACCCGGAAGACAAGCGCAAGACCATCGGCCGCGAATTCATCGAAGTGTTCCAGGCCGAAGCCGGCAAGCTGAAGAACGCCAAGTGGCTGGCACAGGGCACCATCTACCCGGACGTCATCGAAAGCGCCGGCAAGGGTAAGAAGGGCCACACCATCAAGAGCCACCACAACGTCGGCGGCCTGCCCGAGACCCTGAACCTGAAGCTGCTGGAACCGCTGCGCGAACTGTTCAAGGACGAAGTGCGCAAACTCGGCGTCGCGCTCGGCCTGCCGGCGACGATGGTGTATCGCCACCCGTTCCCCGGGCCCGGCCTCGGCGTGCGTATTCTTGGTGAAGTGAAGCGCGAATACGCCGATCTGCTGCGCCAGGCCGACGCGATCTTCATCGAGGAATTGCGCAACACCGTCGACACCACCAGCGGCAAGAACTGGTACGAACTGACCAGCCAGGCGTTCGCGGTGTTCCTGCCGGTGAAGTCGGTCGGCGTGATGGGCGACGGTCGCACCTACGAATACGTGGTCGCGCTGCGCGCGGTGCAGACACAGGACTTCATGACTGCGCACTGGGCGCACTTGCCGCACGAATTACTGGGCAAGGTCTCGAACCGCATCATCAACGAGGTGCGCGGGATCAACCGGGTGGTGTACGACATTTCGGGGAAGCCGCCGGCGACGATTGAGTGGGAGTGATTGCGGCTTTTCCGTAGTGAGTGGAGATCGCTTCCTCTTTGCAAATTGAGGAAGCAGTTTGCGGGACGGGTGTGACATCGACTATGTGACCGGCCGACCTGGTCTGGCGATCGGATTCGATCGCAGGCTGCGGTAGATGATGGTGAGGCCGAGAAAAGCGGGCCTCACCCGTCGCCGGATGAGGCCGATCAGGCTGCTTACTGCAAGGCGATTTTGGGAAAATCGACCGGAATGTCCAAGGCCACGTTGATGTAGTTGGTGAAGAGATTCAAGGCGACGTGAGCGAGGATTTCGACAATCTGCTCGTCATGGAATCCACCCTCCCGTAGCCTGGCGACATCGGCATCCGTGACTTGGCCGCGCTGCTCGACTACTTTCAGAGCAAAGGCCAGCGCGGCGGCAGTCCTGGCATCGTCCGACTGGCCGACCTGGGCGGCAGCCATCTCTGCCGAGGAGGCACCGGCCTTCCGGCCTAGCGCGGTGTGCGCTGCCAGGCAATATTCGCAGCGATTGCGGTTGGCGATGGCCACGGCGATCTGCTCGCCGAGCTTGGCCCCAAGGGTGCCCTGGCCCAGTGCGCCGAAGGCAGACCACATGCTTTGCAAGGCCACCGCGGAATTGGACACTGCCTTGAACATGTTCGGCGTGGCGCCGAAGGCTTGCTGGATCTGGGCCATCAGGGGTTGGCTGGCGGCAGGGATGAGTTGTATGTTGACGCGAGGCATTGCAGTCTCCCGAGAGGTTTAGGGTGAAGTGAAGGAAGGCAGGCGATCGGGCACGTTTTATCGATCGACCTTGCCGGGCAGGGACAGATCGCCTGATGCCACCTTGAAGACATCGGCGACGCACAGCAGCGGACTGTGCACGCTGGCATTAACGCGCAGAGCAGCCGTCACGCCGTCAAATGTCCCTGCCTGTACGGCGCCGATGTCATCGAAAGGCACGCGTACCTCGACGGTTTCGTGCTTGAACGTCGGCGACCATCCAGGGCTGTCGATCAGGATAGGCAAGCCCGGCCAGGTCTTGGGCAGACGCGGCTTGGTGCCTTCCGGGATATCCACTACCTTCAGGGCGTCTTTGCCGCAGGTTTCATCCGGTTGCAGAACGACCCAGTGGGAATGCCACACATTGCCGTCGTTGGCCGGGTTGCCGTCGCCGTTTTCGTCGAACAGCGGCGTATCGTCGAAATCGGGGTGCGATGTGACCGCGAAGGCCAGAATGCCGGCTTTAGGGTCGAAGCCGACGATGGACGGGTCCAGGCTGGTCGGCCATACATACGAGAACACCGTGCTTCCGGCGAGCTTACCGGATTTGGCCGGCCGGGTGGCGCCGGCCTTGCCGGATACGGCCATGTGAAAAATCGCCATGTTGCCTTCCGTACCGATGCGGGTATGCACGATATCGAAAGATGTCTTGACGGTCTTGCTGGCCTGACTGGCGATGCCGCCGTCGTGATTGGTGCCGTGAGCCGACGCGGCGCCGGCCAAGACGGTCAAAAGCGAAGCAAGAAGAAGGGATGGTTTCGGTGTTTGCATGATTGCCTTGATGTGAAGTGGTTGGGTGATGGCAGTATGAATTGGTTGAATGTATTATTTGGTTCAATTTGTTCATAAAACATACCATTTGGTACTTATGCAGCCGATTCCCCCTATTGACCGCCTCTCGGGCATCCTCGAGCGCTTCCGCGTCCAGGCACAGTTGCATCATTCGGGTGCCTTGTGCGGACTCAGCCACTTCGACGCTTGTGAGGGGCATGGGTACTTGCATGTGCTGCGCCGTGGCCAGCTCGAAGTGAGCCACCCTGGGTCGAGGGACGTGCCGGAGACGATGCGCTTCGACGAGCCGACGCTGTTGCTGTATCCGCGTCCCTTCACGCATCGCTTCCACAACCCGCCGATGGAAGGCTCGGATTTCACTTGTGCGCGGCTGCTCTTCGACGGTGGCTCGACCAACCCGCTGGCCCGGGCCTTGCCCCCTTTGATTGCACTGCCGCTGGCGCGGGTAGCTGGCTTGCACTCAGCGCTGGAGTTGCTGTTCGCTGAAACAGATCGCGTGCGTTGCGGCCAGCGATTGCTGGCAGATCGGCTCTTCGAGGTGGTGGTGCTCCAGTTGCTGCGCTGGCTGCTTGACCATCCGCAGGAAGCGGGTGCGCGCCCCGGCCTGATCGCTGGTCTGTCGGATCCGCGCCTGGCACGCGCACTGGTAGCCATGCATGACAGCCCCGGCGAATTTTGGACGCTGGAGCGGATGGCCGAACGTGCGGGCATGTCGCGCACCGCGTTTGCTAATACGTTCCGCGAGGTGGTGGGTCAGACTCCGGCCGATTACCTGAGCGGCTGGCGCATGGCGCTGGCGCAAAGTCGGCTGCGTGAGGGGCGGCCGATCAAGATCCTGGCTGACGAGCTCGGTTATGCCAACCCTTCGGCGCTGTCGCGCGCATTCGTGGCCAGGATGGGAATGTCACCCCGCGACTGGTTGGCGAAAGTTTCAGGCGGACCGAACCAGTGAGCATCGACCAGTTCCAC
The DNA here is from genome assembly GCA_049683695.1 of Burkholderiaceae bacterium. Lineage (GTDB taxonomy): Bacteria > Pseudomonadota > Gammaproteobacteria > Burkholderiales > Burkholderiaceae_D > DATJCV01. Next base: position 5,958 of record JBAUJK010000117.1, on the reverse strand, counting down.
GCTGTTTCTCGGCCACCTTCTCGTGGCCCCAATATCGGATTCGTGAGCGGCATCGGCTTGGGTTGCACGCCGGCGAATCAGTCAATGCCTGACGAATTGCCGGTCGCGATGGCCGCCTCGAGCAATGGTTTGGCCCAGTCCGGCGTATTGCGCAGATCAGACGGCTCGGTCGGCCACAGCAGCCGCCCATCAGCCATTTCCAGCACCAGCACCGGATCGGGAATCGCTTCGCCGGCAGCCACGTCGGCGCTGTTATCGTACACGCGCAAGTGCGCGAGGTGGGGCATCAGGGCGACCAGGTTGGCCAGCGCGGTGGTGCAGCGTTCGCGGATCTTGGTTTCCGGGATATCGTGTCCGCCCATTGCCACGCGCGCCTTGACGCGAGCGACGTGCTGCTCGGGCGATGCCAGCCCGCAGAACCAGACCACCACGTCGTGCGTCCGGGTCGCTGCCTTCAGTCGTGCCGGGATCGAATTGCCGCCGAGCGTGGTTTCGAACGCGTAGCTGCGGGCCTCTTTGATGGCGCGTTCGAGCCGGCGGAAGCCCTCGTGCCAGGCGGCGGCGTTGGCGTCGTCCTGCGCGCAGCCGCTGGCGGCGATCAGCTCGCGCGCAAAAGTGTCGGGGTTGAACCAGGCCAGGCCGGCCTGGGTGAGGAGGTGGCCGCCGATCGAACTCTTGCCGGCGCCATTGACGCCGGCCAGCACGTACAGAACGGGCCGCGCCATCAATAGCTGGTGCCGGCCTTGACCTTGCCACCGAGCCGGGCCGGCTGGCCGATCAGTGCGCGCAGGCGGTCGCCGGCGTCATCGGCTTCCAGCGCCGCCAGCCGTTCGTCGAAGCGGCGGCGCAATGTCTCCAGCGTGGCGGGTGCCTGGGCCTGGGCAGCGCGCACGGCTTCGACCATCGCGGTGTATTCGCTGGTGGAAAGAATCACCGCTTCCGGGTCGTTGTGATTGGTGACCAGCACCTTGCCATGTTGCGCCACGCTGCGCATGACGCCGCGCCAGCCGAGCTTCTTGACGGCGGAAGCCGGCGTCTGCGGCAGTTCGTCCAAGGTGTCGACGGTGAGGGACAGGGCCATGGGAGCCTCCGGAGGTAGGAACGATGCCATTTTACCCAAATTTGGTATTTAGGGCAAAATTGGCCTTTGTCGGGCTTTCGACGAAGCCGATGCCGGAAGACTCGGCGCAATCCCGGGTTCGATGGGAAAATAGCGCGTTGCGCGTTGCGCGTTGCGCGCTCGACGCGCCACTATCACGTCGATGGAGAATCCCGATGCTGCAACTCCGCCCCAACTGCGAATGCTGCAACCGCGACCTGCCGCCCGACGCGCCGGCGCGCATCTGTTCGTTTGAATGCACGTTCTGCGTCACCTGCAGCGATGCGATGGAGGACATTTGCCCGAACTGCGGCGGCGAACTGGTGGCGCGGCCGCGGCGGCCGGCGAGCAAGCTGGCGGCTTATCCGGCGTCGAGCGAACGCATTTACAAGCCGCAAGGCTGCTCGAAGACTTCGTAAATCAGGATACGTTTTGACTTACAGCATCAAGGAAATTTTTTACACGCTGCAGGGTGAGGGCGCCCAAGCGGGCCGGCCAGCGGTGTTTTGCCGCTTTTCCGGCTGCAACCTGTGGAGCGGCCGCGAAGCCGACCGTGCCGACGCGGTGTGCCGCTTCTGCGATACCGATTTCGTCGGCACCGATGGCGAGCGCGGCGGCAAGTACGACGCGGCGGCGCTGGCGCGCCTCATCGACAGCCTATGGCCGGCGGAGCATCCGGCCGGCAAGTATGTGGTGTTCACCGGCGGCGAGCCGCTGCTACAGTTGGACGCGCCGCTGATCGACGCAGTGCATGCGGCCGGCTTCGAAATCGCGATCGAGACCAACGGCACGCTGGCGGCGCCGGCCGGCATCGACTGGATCTGCGTCAGCCCGAAGATCGGCTCGGTGCTGCGCCAGCGCAGCGGCAGCGAGCTGAAGGCGGTGATCCCGCAGGACGGGCAGGATCTGTCCGCATACGAGGCGCTGGAGTTCGACCATTTCTTCGTGCAGCCGATGGACGGCCCCGAGCTGGAGCGCAATACCAGACTGGCGATCGAACTCTGCCTGCGCAATCCGAAATGGAAGCTGAGCCTGCAAACCCACAAGCTGCTGCAGATTCCATGACCGCGTCCCCGACTTCCCAACCCGCCATGCTGACCATCACCCGCAAGCTCGAATTCGACGCCGGCCACCGGATTCCCGACCACAAGAGCCAGTGCCGCAACCTGCACGGCCACCGCTATACGCTGGAAATTACGCTAACCGGCGCCGTCATCGACGAGGAAGGGCGCTCCGACAACGGCATGATCATGGATTTTTCCGACATCAAGACACTGGCCAAGCGCCATCTGGTCGACGTCTGGGACCATGCGTTCCTGGTCTATGCGCGGGATGGCGCGGTGCGCGATTTCCTGGCGACGCTGCCGGGCCACAAGACCGTCGTCATCGACCGCATCCCGACCGTCGAGAACCTGGCGCAGACTGCGTTCGACATCCTGCAGCCGGTGTTCGCCGACCACTTCGGCACCGGCCTGCGGCTGCAGCGGCTGGTGCTGCACGAAACGCCGAACTGCTGGGCGGAAATCCAGGCGCCGGTATGAATCCGGAGCGCGACGCCGAACTGATGCGGCAGGCGCTGGCGCAGGCGCGCAACGCCTGGGCGCTGGGCGAGGTACCAGTCGGCGCGGTGGTGGTCAAGGATGGCGAAGTGATCGCGACTGGCTTCAACCAGCCGATCGGCCGCCACGATCCGACCGCGCACGCGGAAATCATGGCGCTGCGGGCGGCGGCCGAGCGGCTCGGCAATTACCGTCTGCCCGGTTGCGAACTGTTCGTCACGCTGGAGCCGTGCGCGATGTGCAGCGGCGCGATGCTGCATGCGCGGCTGGCGCGCGTGGTGTACGGCGCGCCCGATCCGAAGACCGGCGCCGGCGGCTCGGTGGTCGATCTGTTCGCGCAGGCGCAGTTCAATCACCAGACCGAGCTGACCGGCGGCGTGCTGGCCGAGGAATGCGGCGCCTTGCTGCGCGCATTCTTCGCCGAACGCCGCGCGCGCCAGAAGCAGGCGGGGGCACCGGACTGTGCCGCCGTCGAAATCCTGCTGGATGCCACCGAAAGGAAAGCCGGCGATGCAGATTGATAGCTCCCGCAAGGTCGGCGTCGCGCTGGTGGCGCCGTCCGGCTATCCGATGGACCCCGCCGCCGTCGAGCGCGGCATCGCCGCGCTGGAGGCACATGGCTGCCGCGTTGTGCGCTATTTCGACCGCGAACGGCGCCACCAGCGCTTCGGTGGCACCGATGCCGAGCGCGCCGCGCAGTTGATGGCGGCCGCCGCCGATCCGGACGTGCAGGTGGTGCTGGCGGTACGCGGCGGCTATGGGCTGACGCGGATTCTGCCGCAGCTCGATTTCGAGCGGCTGGCCGCAAGCGGCAAGCTGTTCGTCGGTCACAGCGATTTCACCGCGTTCCAGATGGCGCTGCTGGCGCAGACCGGCGCCTGCAGCTTCGCCGGGCCGATGCTGTGCGACGACTTCACGCGCGCCGAGCCGAGCCGCTTCACGCTCGACGATTTCTGGCGCTGCATCGGCAGCGGCACGCATACGATCGAAGTGGCGGCCGCCGGCAATCCGGCGCTGGACGTTTCCGGCACGCTGTGGGGCGGCAACCTGACGATGCTGACACACCTGGCCGGCACCCGCTATCTGCCGCGGATCGAGGACGGCATCCTGTTCGTCGAAGACGTCAACGAACATCCGTACCGCGTCGAGCGCATGCTGCTGCAACTGCAGCACGCCGGCGTGCTGGGACGCCAGCAGGCACTGCTGCTGGGCGACTTTTCCAATTACCGGCTGAGCGATTACGACAACGGCTACGACTTCGACGCGATGCTGGCCTACCTGCGAGCGCATTGCCCAATCCCCGTGCTGACCGGCCTGCCGTTTGGCCACATCGCCGACAAGGCGACGCTGGCAGTCGGCGCGCAGGCTGAACTGGCCGGCGACGGCGCGCGCTGGCAGTTGCGGATGACGCGCTATCCGACGCTGTAATCGCTCCCGGCCTTTTATATACCCGCTGGTGTATTTTTAAAGCCGCGCATTATTTCTGCGGGATGAGCCTGTTTTTCCTACTTTGTGTGGGAGTATTTGTTTTTGCCGGCATTTCGGCGATTCCCGCGCTTCCCCAGGCGGCGCGCCAGCTTCAGGCAGCCGCCGTCTGCAGCAGCCAGGCGCGGAACGTCTGCATCGCTGGCGTCACCGGCTTCGACTTCAGCCGCGTCAGCCAGTAGCCGCCGTCGGCGATCTCCAGTTCGAACGGGCGCGCCAGCCGGCCCTCGCGCAGCTCGCGCGCGAACATCCGGGCCGGCAGCAGCGCTACGCCGGCCCCTTGCGCCGCCACTTCCGCCAGCGCCAGCGAGGAATCGAACACGCCGCCGCGCAGCAGCGGGCAGGGCAAGCCGGCGGCGGCGAACCAGGCCGACCATTCGTCGGCGCGGTAGGAGCGCAGCAGCGTGTGCGAGGCCAAGTCCGATGGCGACCGCAGGCGCGCCGCGATCACCGGCGCGCACATCGGCGTCAGCGGCGCGGTCAGCAGCAGTTCCGCCTCGGTCGCATGCCAGGCGCCGTCGCCGAAGCGGATCGCGTAATCCAGCCCTTCGCCGGCCAGGTCGACCCGGTTGTTGTTGGTCAGCAGGCGCAAGTCGACGAATGGGCAGGCTTGCTGGAAGGCCTGCAGGCGCGGGATCAGCCAGCCGACCGCGAAGGTGCCGACCGCGCCTACCGTCAGCACTTCGCGCGCGCGGCCATCCTCGAACTGCTGCAGCGCCACGGCGATGCGCCCGAACGATTCGGCCAGCACCGGCAGCAGTGCGGCACCCTCGTCGGTCAACACCAGCCCGCGCGGCAGGCGGCGGAACAGCTGGACGTTCAGCCGTTCCTCCAGGTTCTTCACCTGCTGGCTGATCGCTGCCTGCGTCACGTTCAGTTCGGCGGCGGCGCGGGTAAAGCTCTGGAAGCGCGCCGAGACTTCGAAGGCGCGCAGGGCGTTGAGCGGAAGGTGCATGCGATTTCTCGGATGGCCTAGTTTTTCTTGTGGAAGCGCCTGGATATTACCGCTTGAGCGCGATCCCGGTATTCCCTATCGTTGAGCCCCTGTCAACGTTCATCGAGGGAAAAACATGGATAGACGCCAGTTCGGCGGCACGCTCGGCGCCGTCTTCGGGACTTTCGCGTTTACGGCTTGCATACAGAATTCCTGGGGCTCGGATCGACCGGATGCCGCCGCCGCGGTCGAGCAACTCCGTGCGATCGAAGCCGCCAGCGGCGCCCGGCTCGGCGTCGCACTGTTCGACAGCAGCAGTGGGCAAACCCATTCCTATCGCGGCGAGGAGCGCTTCCCGCTGTGCAGCACCTTCAAGCTGCTGGCGGCAGCGCTGGTGCTGCGGCGGGTCGACCAGGGGCGCGAGCGGCTGGCGCGGCGCGTGCGTTTTTCGGCCGCCGATCTGGTCGATTATTCGCCGGTCACCGCCGGCCGCGTCGGCGGCAGCGGCATGACGCTGGCGGAACTGTGCCACGCGGCCGTCACGCGCAGCGACAACACCGCCGGCAACCTGCTGCTGCAGAGTTTCGGCGGGCCGCTGCAGCTGACCGCCTTCACGCGCGCGCTGGGCGATCCGGCGACCCGGCTCGACCGCATCGAACCGGATCTGAACGAAGCCGCACCCGGCGATCCGCGCGATACCACCACGCCGGACGGAATGCTGGCCAGCCTGCGCCAGCTGTTGCTAGGCGAGGCACTATCGGCCAACTCGCGCCGGCAATTGCTGGACTGGCTGCTGGCCGACCAGACCGGCGGCACGCGCTTGCGGGCGCGGCTGCCGGCTGGCTGGCGCGTCGCCGACAAGACCGGCACCGGCGCCCACG
>JBAUJK010000116.1:0-15877 GCA_049683695.1 Burkholderiaceae bacterium | reverse complement strand
GCTTTGGCCGGCCGAGCGTGCTGGCGCCGCACCAGCCGGTGCGCCACGTCAGCCTGTACGAGGCGCAGGCGTATTGCGCCTGGGCCGGTCGCCGGCTGCCAACCGAGGCCGAGTGGGAATACGCGGTGCTGGCGGCGCATCCGGCGCTACGCTGGGGCGATTTGCGGGAGTGGACTTGCACGCCGTTCGAGCCGTATCCAGGTTTTGCCGCCGGGCCCTGGCGCGATTGCTCGGCGCCGTATTTTTCCAGCCACCAGGCGGTACGCGGCGCTTCGTTCGCGACGCCGGCGCGGCTGCGCTGGCCGCGGCAGCGCCATTTCCTGTTGCCGCATTGCGATTGGGAATTCGTCGGCTTTCGCACCTGCGCATTTTGAAAAACGGGGAGTATGGCCAAAAAATGGCCTATGCCGGGCGAATCGCTTGCGAGTTTAAAAATGCTACGCGGAGTATCTGAGCAGTCCCAGCAGCGTCAGCGCATCCGGTATCGCCGCTCCGGCGGCCGTATTGTCGAACACGCACCAGGCGCTCTGGCCGGCGTTGCGGGCGTCGATCAGCGTCTGCGCGACGCGGCGCAGCCTGGCCTCCGGGTAAGCCGAGCGATACATGGCCGGCGAACCGTGCAGGCGCAAATAGCAGAGCGCCGCCGGTAGCGGCGGCAAGGCCGCCACCGGTGGATCGGCTTCGACATAGGCGAGCCCGAACCGCGCCAGCGTGTCGGCGGCGGCCGTGCCGAACCAGCTCGGATGGCGCGGCTCGCAGGCGACCGGGACGACTGTCAGCTCGCGCAGGCAAGCGAGAAAAGCGGCGACGCTGCCGGCGTCGAACGCCAGCGACGGCGGCAGCTGCAGCAGCAGGCAGCCGAGTTTGGGGCCGAGATGATTGACCTCGCCGATGAACCTGGCGAGCGCTTCTTCGGTCCCGCGCAAGCGCTTCTCGTGGGTGATCGCCTTCGGCACCTTGACCGAAAAGCGGAAGGACTGCGGCACACTATCGCGCCAGCGCGCATAGGTGGCCGGCAGATGCGGACGGTAGAACGCGCTGTTGATCTCGACCGCGGAAAATACCGCAGCGTAGCGCTGCAGGTGGCTGCCTTCGCGCGGAAAGGCCGGCTGCACCGCGCGGGCCAGGCTCCAGCCGGCACAGCCTATATATGGACCTGCCGGCGTCGGCTTGGTGGACACATGGTTTCCCCTGGCACAGTCGGTCGTGCTTGCAGGTTCGACTTTATCCGTTGCCGGAGGCGGCGATGTCTGCCAAACGCAAACCCGGTCGATATTGTCTATTGGCGGCCGCCGCAGTCCCGGAGGTCAATCATGTCGAAGTTGCCAGTCGAAGTTGCCGGGTGAATCGACCAGCGTCAATGGCCATCTCGTTTCGCAAGCGCAAGGCGGGGAGGGCTTTCCTCCCCACTCAATAGACGCTGCCGGACGAGGGGGCCGCCTGGGGCGTGGCCGGCGCGTCCTTGAACTTTGCGGCCAGGCCGCGCGCCGCATTCACCAGCAAACTGGTGTCGACACCGACAGCGACGAAAAGGGCGCCGGCTTCCAGATAGCGCCGCGCCGCTACCGGATCGGCGCTGAGTATCCCCGGCGCCTTGCCTGCCGCACGCACGTGGCGGATGCCGTCGAGAATGGCTTGCTGCACGTCCGGGTGCCCCGGCTGGCCCAGAAAGCCCAGCGAAGCCGACAGATCGGCCGGTCCGAAAAACACGCCATCCACTCCTTCAACCGCGGTGATCGCCGCCAGGTTGTCCAGGCCCTGGCGCGTTTCCACCTGGACCAGCACGCACATCTGCTCGTCGGCCTCGGTGACATAGTGGTCGATCTGGTTCCAGCGCGAGGCGCGTGCCAGCGCGCTGCCCACGCCTCGTATGCCGCGCGGCGGATAACGCGTGGCGGCCACCATCCGGGCGGCCTGCTCGGCAGTCTCGACCACCGGGACCAGCATAGTCTGCGCGCCGATGTCGAGATACTGCTTGATCAGCGGCACGTCGCCGATCACCGGGCGCACCACTGGATGGACCGGGTACGGCGCCATCGCCTGCAACTGGGCCAATACGGAACGCACGTCATTGGGGGCATGCTCGCCGTCGATCAGCAGCCAGTCGAAACCGGTGCTGGCCAGGGCTTCGGCGACATAGGGGTCGGCCAGTCCGACCCAGAGGCCGATCTGGGTCTTCCCTTCCTTCAGGGCTTGCTTGAACGGATTGCGTGGCAGGGATAGAGACATAGGCGTAAAAGGATAGTCGATCCAGGCGGTTAGATGAAACGGAAGGCGATGTTGCCCAGGCGACCGTAATCGGCGTGAAAAACATCGCCGGCCACCGCGGGCGTGGGCCGGGTGAACGAGCCGCCCAGCACGACCTCGCCCGCTTCGAGATATTCGCCCCAGGGCGCCAGCTTGTTGGCCAGCCAGGCGACTCCGGTGGCCGGATGGTTGAGCACGGCGGCGGCCAGGCCCGATTCCTCGATCACACCGTTCTTGTACAGCAATGCCCCTGCCCAGCGCAAGTCGATCGCATCCGGCTTCACCGGCCGCCCGCCGGTGATGATCCCGGCGTTGGCGGCGTTGTCGGCGATGGTGTCGAACACCTTGCGCGGAGCCTTGGTGTGGCGATCGAACTGTTCGATGCGCGCATCGATGATTTCGATCGCGGGTACCACATAGTCGGTGGCGGCCAGCACGTCGAAGATCGTCACGTTCGGTCCCTGCAGCCGCTTGCCCAGCACGAAGGCCAATTCGACTTCCACCCGCGGCGCGATGAAGCGATCGACCGGGATATCGGTGCTTTCAGGGATGAACATGTCATCGAGCAGCGTGCCGTAGTCGGGTTCGGTGATCTGGCTGGACAGCTGCATCGCGCGCGAGGTCAGGCCGATCTTGTGGCCGCGCGCCGTGCGGCCGCCGGCGATCTTCCGACGCACCCATTCGCGCGAGATGGCGTAGCCATCCTCGATGGTCATGCCGGGAAAGCGCTTGGAAAAATGCTCGACCTGGACCCGGGTCTTTTCCGCCTGATCCAGTTCGGCAGCAAGTTCTGCGACGAGTTCTTTCGTGAACATGCGCAACTCTCAGGATTTGTTGAACAAGGGATGAAGAGTGCTGTGCTTGGCGTCGAACACCTGCCCGGAGCTCTCGTCGATCTGCAGCGTGACGCCCACGGGGCGTTGCGCCAGCAGCGGATCCATCCAGGTTTTGAGCACGTCGAGCAGGGCGGTGCCTACCGCCTGGTGGACCGCGGTGCTGCGGCCCGCTCCCATGCGCAGGTTGGCATAGAGGAAGCCGTAGTCGCCGCGGCCATCGGCCACCGCCGCATGCGCGGCCGGATAGGCCAGCACGCGGGTGCCACCGGTCGGGAACACCTGCTTGCCGTTCTCACCGCGCAGGCCGATCATGGTGTCGGCCAGCGCGCGGCACAGGCCGTTGACGTCGACGTCGCGCTCGATGTCGGGGGAATAGAGCAGGACCAGGTGGGGCATCAGGCCGCCCTCCGCGCCAGCAGCTCGTCGCCGCCGATGGTGTTGACCAGCCGGCCGACGTGCTCGACCTCGGTGACGATCTCGTCGCCCACGCGGCTGTCGGCCACTCCTTCGGGGGTGCCGGTCAGGATCACGTCGCCCGGATTCAGCGTCATCATCGATGACAGGTGCGCAATCAGCGCCGGGATGTCGTGCACCATGTCGCGCGTCGAGCCGTCCTGGGTCAGCTTGCCATTGACCCAGCTGCGCAGGCGCAGATTCATCGGGTCGGCAATGTCCTGCGCATCGACGAACCACGGGCCGATCGGCGTGCAGGCATCGCGGCTCTTCACGCGCAGGTTGGGGCGATAGAAATTCTCGAGGTAATCGCGGATCGCGTAGTCGTTGGCCACCGTGTAGCCGCCCACCACTTCATAGGCGCGCTCGCGCGACACGTTGCGGCAGCTGCGGCCGATCACCACCGCCAGCTCGCACTCGTAGTGCATGTATTCCACGTCGGACGGGCGGCGCGTGACGCCGCGATGTCCGGTCAGCGTGTTGGGGCCTTTCAGGAACACCAGCGGTGCCGCGGGAGCCTGGTTGAAGGCGATTTCCTTCGCATGGTCCGTGTAGTTCAGGCCGAGCGCGAAGATGGTGCCGAACTCCAGCGGCGGCAGCCATTGCACGCCGGTTTCCGCCAGTACCCGGCCATCGGACAGTTGCACCCCGCCAGGGGCCTCGGTAGCCGGCCAAATCCGGCCTTCATGGATAACGCGTGCGTGCTTCATGCCAGCTCCTCGGCAACGACGGTGTGATGCAAGCTGCACAGGCCGGCCACGTCGATGCGCACCGCATCACCGGGCCGGGCCAGCGGCGCCTCTTCGGGGGGGCCGATCAGCAGCACGTCCCCCTCCGACAAGGTCATGAACTCGGTGATGTCAGCGATCAGCCGGGGCAAATCGCGCACCAGGCGCGACAGCGGACGACGATGCACTTCGGCACCGTTGATCGACACCACCACTTCGGAGCGCGGCAGGTCGAATCCCGAAGCAGGCTGCAGCGGTCCGATCGGGCAGAAGCCGTCGCGGCAACGCTGGGCAATGGCGGGACGGTAGTAGTCGTCGTGCGGCAAGGTGACGTCGCTGACCACCACGTAGCCCGCCACGTGCTTCAGCGCGTCTTCGGCGGCGACGCGGGTAGCGGTACGACCGATCACCGCGCCGACCGTGGCATCGATGCGCACCACGCCCGGGTCGGCAGGCACCGCCACGGCGGCCGCTTCCGGCGCCAGGGTATTGCGCGGCTTGATGTACAGGATGGGGGCCTTCGGCGGAGCCTTGTACGGGGCCGCATCGAATAAGGGCTGCAGACGCTCGAGCGTGGCCGCGTCGTTGAGCAGCACGCCGTAGACGGTGCCGATCGGCACGGCAGAAGGTGAGGGAGAAGATGGCATCGTTACGTTTTCATCCAATTCAGTGGAATGTTCATTCGGTAGTGCACCGATGTCTGCGGCAGCAATCCATGTCCGCTGCTGCCGTCATCGCCTTCCGTGAGGCAGCAATGGCCGTGACATGGTGGCGTGGGCTCAGGCCACACCCCACTTTGGAATGAAGTGGCTGCCGAAGGACAGGCAGACGTTCTTCACCTCGCAAAAGGCTTCGAAGCTGAAGTCGCCGCCTTCACGTCCGATGCCGGATTCCTTGATGCCGCCGAAGGGCTGGCGCAGGTCGCGCACGTTCTGGCTGTTGATGAACACCATGCCGGCCTCGATACCCGCAGCCAGGCGATGCGCCTTGCCGATGTCCTGCGTCCAGATGTACGAGGCCAGGCCATACTTCACGTCGTTGGCCAGACGCAGCCCTTCTTCCTCGGTCTCGAAGGGAATCAGGCAGACGACGGGACCGAAGATTTCTTCCTGGGCCACGCGCATCCCGTTGTGCACATTGGTCAGCACCGTGGGACGCACGAAGTTGCCGCGGCGTACGCGCTCCGGCAGAGTCTCGGGTGCGCCGCCACCGGCGGCCACCGTTGCGCCTTCCTGGCGGCCGATCTCGATGTAGCCGGTGACCTTTTCCCAGTGGGCGCGCGAGATCATCGAACCCACATTGGTGGCTTCGTCGCGCGGGTCGCCGACGATCAGCCGGTTGGCCCGCTCGGCGAATTCGCGCGCAAAGCGGTCGTAGATCGACGATTGAACGAAGATGCGCGACCCGGCCGTGCAGCGCTCGCCGTTGATCGAGAAGATGGTGAACAACGCCGCGTCGAGCGCCCGCTCCAGATCGGCATCCTCGAACACCAGCACCGGGGATTTTCCGCCCAGTTCAAGCGAGAGCCGCTTCAGCCCCGCCACGCTGGTGATGCGCTTGCCGGTGGCCGTGCCGCCGGTGAAGGAGATGGTGCGCACATCGGGATGCATCGCCAGGGGCTCCCCGGCCTCGCGGCCGAAGCCGTGCACGACGTTAAGGACGCCCTTGGGTACGCCGGCTTCAAGAGCGATGCGCCCGAGCATGTCGGCGGTCATCGGCGACAGCTCCGACATCTTCAGTACCGCCGTGTTGCCCAATGCCAGGCAAGGCGCCACTTTCCATGTGGCGGTCATGAGAGGCACATTCCAGGGTGAAATGAGGCCGCATACCCCTATCGGCTGCAGCAAGGTGTAGTTGAGCATGCTGCGGTCGACCGGGTAAGTCTTGCCATCCAGGCGCGTCGCCACCTCGGAGAAGAAGTAGAAGTTGTCGCTCGCGCGCGGGATCAGCGTATGCCGCGTCTGATGGAAAGGCAGGCCGGTGTCGTCGGTTTCCAGTTCCGCCAGCTCCTGCACATGCTGTGCAATCAGGTCGCCGAAGCGGCGCATGATGCGCGCACGCTCCTTGGCCGGCAAACCGGCCCAGGCCGGGAAGGCACGCTTGGCGGCCGCGACCGCCGCGTCGATTTCCGCCTGGCCGCCCGCCGCCACTTCGGCGATGATCTCGCCCGTGGCCGGGTTCAGGTTCTCGAAGGTACGAGGGCTCTCGACTTCACGTCCATCGATGAGATGCTTGATCATGGTCATATTCGTGTCTGCGGCTTGATTCGTTTCAGTCCTTGTAGGCCACCAGGTCGATCTCGATCTTCAACCCAGGTTTGGCCAGATGGGAGATGCCGACGGTGGAGCGGGCCGGCAGGCTTCCGGCAAAGAATTCCTTGAACACCGCGTTCATGGCGGCGAACTCGTTCTGCATGTCGGTCATGTAGATCGTCATGCGCAGAGTCTTGTCCAGCGTCGTGCCGGCCGCCTCGACCAGCGCCTTGATGTTGGACAGGGTTTGCCGCGTCTGCGCGGTGATGTCGTCCTCGAAAGCATCGGTCACAGGATGCTTGCCGACCTGGCCCGATACGAAAACCAGCTTGTCCCAGACAAGGGCTGGCGAAAAAGGCAGCGTGTGCACGGCGCCGGGCAGCGAAACGGTACGCGGGGCGCTCATTGCCGGGTCTCCTCGGACAGGACGGCCACCACTTCGATCTCCACCAGCAAGCCGGGGCGCGCAAGGTGGGAAACGCCCACCGTCGAACGTGCCGGCGGGTCTTGCGGAAACACTTCGCGGAACACCTTGTTCATCCCGTCGAAATGGCTGGCCATATCGGTCATGAAGATGTTGACCTTGACGACGTCCTGCATGCTGCCGCCGGCCGCTTCGATCACATCCTGCAGGTTCTGGAAGGCTTGGCGGGTCTGCGAATCGATGTCGGGGCGGATTTCGCGCGTCACGGGATCGGCGCCGGTGTGTCCGGAGACATAGAGGGTATTGGCCACGCGCACCGCGGGCGAATAGGGGCGATGCGGCAGCAGGCCGGTGGAAGGGATGATGATCTGTCGGGACATATCGGTACGATTCAAAATTAGTCAGATGGAAAGGCCGATGCCTCAGTCTACGTAGCTCGGGATCGCGCGCAGCAGCGCGGGTTGCGGCTCAATCACCGCGCCGGTCTCGATGGAGGCGACGCTCATCGACTCCTCGTACCAGCGGCGCGGCGGCGGCGGACCCCACAAGGTCTGGCGGCGCGGGTTGTTCACGTTCCAGCGCACCGGCTCGACGTTGCGATCGGTGGTCAGGTAGTCGCCCGTGTACAGCTCGAAACGGTTACCGTCCGGATCCCGGACATAGACGAACAGCGCGTTGGAGATACCGTGGCGGGCCGGGCCGCGCTCGATGTTGTCGGCATAGCCGGCTCCCGCCAGCGCGTCGCAGGCGCGAATCACGCCCATGGGTTCGAGCACCGAGAAGCCCACGTGGTGCACGGCCGGGCCATTGCCGGTCATCACCGCGACATCGTGCACCGTGGACTTGCGATACAGCCAGCTGGCCCAGATACGCTTCTCGGGAGGATCGGACTCGGTCAGCTCGGCAGCGCTGAAGCCGAGTTCGTTGACGTACCACTCGTAGCCTTTCTGGGCGTCCGGCGTCAGCACGTTGACGTGATCCAGTCGGGTCGGCACGCCATGGCGGTGCAGATGGTATTTCTGGAGCAGCCATTCCACCGGCTCCATCGATGCGTAGTACGCGACCGGGAAGCCGAGCGGGTCCTGCACCAGCAGCGTACGGCCCTGCGCATAGCGTTCGCCAGGCGCGTACCAGCGGGTCGGGCAGCCCAAGCTCCGGTACTTCGCTTCCAGGGCATCCAGGTCCTGCTCATCGGCCACCTTGAAGGCGAAGTGGCCGACACCCGGGCGATCCGCCTTGCGCAGGATCATGCAGTGATGCTCACGGTCTTCGGTGGCGCGCAGGTACACGGCGTTGGCGTCGCGCGCCGACTCGAACAGGCCGATCACGTCGACATAGAAGTCGCGGGCACGCTCCAGGTCGGTGACCTGGAATTCCATGTAGCCAAGGCGAAGAATGTTGAAGGAAGGATGGGTCATGTCTGTGGATTCCTTATTGATCGCATCAGGTGGCTCTTGCGCTTCTGCAAGACGGCGTTTTCGATGGAGAACGCTGAATGAATCGTATTTTCCGGATACCGGCTGTTGGGGTCTGTATCGGCCGATACATGCGCAAGCAATACGTCAGGACGCGCTCGCCATAGGCGACAGCCGAACCGGGATTTGTTGCTCCAGCCACGCGCCGAGAGTGATCAGACGGTCATCGCGATAGCGCGGCGCAACGAACTGGATGCCCACCGGCAGCGCACTGCCTTCAGGCCACACCGGATACGACAAGGCTGGCACCTGGGCCATGTTGAATACAGGAGTGAACGGGTTCCACGACATCCAGTCGTCGCTCGCCCAGCCTGCAGGAGTCAGCCGGCCGGCCTCGAACGGCAGGATGGGCATGGTGGGCAGCATCAGCACGTCCACCCGGTCGAACAGCGTGGTCAGCGCGCTGGCATGCAGGTCGCGCAAGCGGCAGGCTTCCAGGTAGTCGGCCAGTGACATCCCCTCGATCGACTTCACGAATGCGAGCAAATCCGGATCCAGCCGCGCGCGGTCGGCCAACGGCACGCCACGCACTGCCGCCTCGCAACCCACGCGGTAGAAAGCCGCAGCCGCAGCCGAAGCGGCGGCCACGTCGAAATCCACCGTTTCCATCGCGAAGCCGGCGCGCTCGATCAGGGATACGGTCTCGGCCATGCCGCGCCGGACTTCCTCGCAACTCGACGACCAGCGGCTCGCGTCCAGCACGCCGATGCGCAAGGGTGTCGGCGTACCGGATAGGGCTTCCACGTCGTCCATGATGGCGCCGGTGAAGGAGGTCCAGTCGCGCCCGGAGGGGCCGGCGGCAACCTGCATCACTTCGGCCAGATCGCGCATGTTGGCGGCGATCGGTCCGGTGTGCACCACCTGCGAGAAGGCCGACGGCAACGGGCTGGCGGGAATCCGTCCAAAGGAAGGCTTGAGGCCGATCAGTCCGGTGAAGGCCGACGGAATGCGGACCGACCCGCCAGCGTCGCTGCCCATCGACACGCGCACGATGCCGGCCGACACGGCCGCCGAACAGCCACCGCTGCTGCCGCCCGGCGTCAGACTGGTATTCCACGGATTGCGCGTGATGCCGAATGCCGGGCTGTCCGTCACGCCTTTCCAGTTGAACTCGGGTGCTCGGGTCTTGCCCAGGGGGGTCATGCCGGCGCCCAGCAATCGCTCCACGAACATGGTGCTGGCGGGCGCAGGTTCGCCGCTGGTGACGGCCGAGCCGCGCCGGGTCGGCCAGCCTTCCACGGCCGCGAACTCCTTGATCGTCACGGGCATGCCATCCAGCGGGCCCAAGGGCTTCCCGGTTCGCCAGCGGGTCTGGGACTGGTCTGCCGCCCGCAATGCACGGTCGTGGTCCAGCACCGCCAGCGCGTTGATGGATTCGTTCATCCTTTCGGCATGTTGCAAGGCACTGTAGGTGACGTCTACCGGCGACAGCTCGCCGCTGCGGTATAGCGCCCTCAGGGTCTGGAAGGATTGTTGATGCAGCATGGATACCTCGTTATCAGTTCTGGGTCGCACACTCGGATGCAGTCGCACCCAGGTAGCTGCGCAGCAGCGCCGGATCATCGGCCAGCTCGGAACCCGAGCCGCGCTTGACCACGCGGCCCACTTCGATGAGGCAGGCCTCGTCTGCCGCGCGCAGCGCCAGGCGGGCGTTTTGCTCCACGAGGATGACTGTGAGCCGGTCCTTGCGCTTGAGCTCGACGACCACTTCCATGATCTGTTGCACGATCCGCGGCGCCAGGCCGATGGACGGTTCGTCCAGCAGCAGCACGCGCGGCTCCGCAATCAGCGCGCGGCCGATGGCTACCATCTGCTGCTCGCCTCCCGACAGAGTCCCTGCCTGCTGCTCGCGACGCTCCTTGAGCACCGGGAACAGTGTGAAGACGCGCTCCAGGCCGCGTTCGATGTCCAGGCTGCGGCGCTTGGCGAACGCGCCCAGCCGCAGGTTGTCCTCGACCATCATCGAAGCGAACAGGGCACGCTTTTCGGGCACCAGATACATGCCGCGGCGCACGCGTTCTTCCACCGGAATCTGGCCCAGTTCCACGCCGTCGAGTCGCACGGTGCCGCTGCGCGCCGGCAGCGCGCCCATCAGGGCCTTGAGCAGGGTCGTCTTGCCGGCGCCGTTGGCGCCGATGAGCGTGACCAGCGAACCCTTCTTCACGTCGAAGCTGATGTCGTCCACCGCCGTGACGGGGCCGTAGCCCACGGTCAGATTCTGTACGTCAAGCACTGTCTCGTTCATGCCTCGGCTCCCAGGTAAGCGGAGATCACTGCGGGATTGGTCTGGATCTGATGGCGGTCACCCTCGGCCAGCAGTTCGCCGTGGTTGAGCACGAAGATGTGATCGACGCAGCTCATCACCAGCTCCATGTCGTGCTCGACCAGCAGGATGGCCATGCCGTGCTCGTCGCGCAGCGACTTGAGCAAGGCCACCAGGTCGGCCTTCTCGCCAGCCCGCAGGCCCGCAGCCGGCTCGTCCAGCAGCAGCACGTCGGGGCGCGACATCAAGGCACGAGCCACTTCCACCAGCCGTTGGCTGCCCAGGGGCAGGCTACCGATGGGGCGATCCGCAGCATCGAGCAGGCCGATCTGCTTCAGGGCCACCCGGGCGCGCTCGGCCATGACGGCCTCTTCGGCGCGGTCCAGTCCAAGCGCGGAGGACACCAGTCCGGCACGGCCGTCGACGTAACCGCCGATCATGACGTTCTGCAGCACCGTCAGCTCGGGCACCAGTTGCACGTGCTGGAAGGTGCGCGTCATCCCGGTACGGATCACGTCGCGCGCATGTCGCGGCAGGGGCGCGCCATCGATGCGCACCTCTCCGGTCGTGGCCGGCACCACGGCCGTGACCGCGTTGAACAGCGTGGACTTGCCGGCACCGTTCGGCCCGATGAGACCGGTGATCCTGCCTGTCAGCACGCTGATGCTCACTCCCTTGAGGGCCTGCAGACCGCCGAAGCGCTTGGTCACCTGCTCCACATCGACGCGCTGCACCGATGGGCGCGCGTCGGCCACCTGCGGCAACGCTTCGGCATGGGCCTCCGGAGCCCTGAAGGTTTCTTCGCGCGGCTTGAGCCAGGTGAGCAGACCGTCCGGCCAGCGCAGCAGCACGAGGATCAGCACCGCGCCGAACAGCATGGTTTCCATTTGGCCCGGCACTCCCAGCACCTTGGCGAACAGGTACTGGGCTCCCAGTTCCGTCAGGACGAACATGACCGCGCCGAGGATCGCTCCGATGGGATGGGCCGCGCCGCCCATCACCACCATGATCAGGTAGTTGAAGGAGGCGCCGATGGCGAACGACGTCGGGCTCAGGAAGCGCATGTAGTAGGCGTACAGGCACCCGGCCAGCGCCGCCAGTGCCGCCGACAGCACGAAGACCTTCATCTTCACCGCCGGTACGTCGGCCCCGAAAGCGGTTGCCATGATGCTTTGCCCCTTGATCGCCTTGGCGATGCGGCCAACGCGGCCACGGTAGATGCGCCGGTAGGCGATATAGGTCAAACCCACGCACAGCCAGGCCAGCACCGTCATGCCACGGGTCTCCATCGTGATGCCGAAGAGATTGAGTGCCGGGATATCGTCGAAGCCGGATGCACCACCCGTCACGTCGATGGCGGCAACGAAGCAGACGTAGATGGCCATGCCCCATGCCACGGTGGCCAGAGGCAGCGAGTGTCCCTTCAGTCGCAAGGTGATGCGTCCCAGGACATAGGCCACGGCGACGCACAGTGCCACGGAGATCGGAATGGCCAGCAGCGCAGGCACGCCGAAGTCACGCGAAAGGATGGCGCAGGAGTACGCCCCCATCCCCACGAAGGCGGCGTGACCGAGCGACAGCTGGCCGGTACCCAACACAAAGGACAGGCCGATGCAGACCAGTGCATTGATACCCACCATGGCCAACAGACCTACGTAGTACGTCGGCAGTTGGAATATCAGCATCAGGCCGGCGACGGCAAGCGCCGCCATGACCCAAAGCTCGCGCTTGCCGCGCACCGCCGTGCGCGCGGATAGAGATTCAGTGTTCATCGAGATCTTCTTGTGCATGGCGGTTGCGCCACAGCATGATAGGAATGACCAGCGCAAAGACCAGCGCATCGCGATAAGAGCTGCTCAGGAAGGAAGCAAACGACTCCAGCATTCCGACGATCATCACGCCAGCCACCGACAGCGGATAGTTGACGAGACCGCCCATTGCCGCACCGACGAAGCCCTTGAGACCGACGACGAAGCCCATCTCGTAGTGCGCCGTGACCAGGGGCGCCAGCAGCAAGCCGCTCGCTGCCGACAACGCCGCGGCAAGAAAGAAGCTCAAGCGTCCCGCCAGCACCACCGGAATGCCGCAGTACTGCGCCCCTTCACGGTTCACCGACGCTGCCCGCAAGGCCTTGCCGAGCAGCGTGAAGCGAAAGAACGCGAACAGCGCCAGTGCCGCGGCAACCGACACCGCCATCACGAAGAGCGACTGATAGGCAACGTCCACAGGCCCCAGGGGCAGACGGCCATCGCTGATCGCAGGCACCGGCCGGGGATCGGGACCCCATAGCAGCAAGGCCAGGGGATGCATGATCATGGAGACGCCCACACCGATGATCACCAGCACCACGGTGCTGTTGCCCGGCTTGGGCTCGACCGTGAGCCGATAAACGATGGGGCCGATGGCCGACACCAAGGCCAGCGCAGCGAGCATCTGGATTGCCAGTGATTGGGTCTTCCAGGCGGCCAGGGTCAACGCCGCCAGCACGGCGCCGCACACCGCATACTGCATGACAGGGCGCCACACGCTGCGGCGATTGACGATGGCCTGGCGCATGTCCAGCGCCAGGCTGACCACGCCGCCGACGGCGACCACCCAGGCTACGGGGGCGATGTTGCCCTCGATGAAGCTGGCTAGCGTCAAGGCGCCGAACGTGACGTACTCGCCCTGGGCAATGTTCACCACGCGCGTGGTGGTATAGATCAGCACCAGGCTGACCGCCACCAACGCGTAGACCGCGCCATTGGTCAGTCCGTCGGCCAGCAGAAACAACGCGGTCTGAAGATCCATCGCGATCAATGCCCCTGCTGCAGAACGAAGCGGCCGTCCTTCACCGTCACCAGGAAGGTGCTGCGCGAATCCAGACCCAGGTGGTCGTCGGCGCTGAAGTTGAAGATGCCGATCACGCCGTGATAATCGCGCGTGTTCTCGAGCGCCTCACGCAGCGCGGCACGGGCCTGGACCAGATCGCCGGAATGGTTTGCGGCCGGCGCCTTCGACCAGGCACGTACCGGGATCATGATGGCGTCGTAGGCCTGCGCGGCGAACATGTCGGCCTTGCCTTCGCCATAGTGGCCGTCATAGATCTTCACGAAGTCGCTGACCGCTTTCTTGAGCGGGTGGGCATCCGGAAGCTGCTTGTGCACGGTCAGCGCAGCCGTCCCCACGATGGCGCCTTCGACGGCCCGCTTGCCCACGCTGAGAAAGGCGGGGGTCGGAGCGCCGCCGCCGTGGTAGATGGGGCCGGCATAACCGACGCGCTTGAGCGTCTCGTGCGCCAGTGCCGCCGAGGGCGGGATGGCATGGAAGTACACCGCGTCCGGCTTGTGGCGAGCCACGCGCAGGGATTGCGGCGTGAAGTTGGTGTCGCCGCGGGAGAAGCGTTCAACCGCGATGATCTCCACGCCCTTCTTCTTCGCCAGCGCATTGAATTCGACCCAGCCGCCTTCACCATAGGAGTCGTCCAGGCCCATGAAGGCGACACGGCGATAACCCTTCTTGATCATGTCGTCCAGGGTGAAGTCGATCATCAGACGGTCGGTGATGGGCGTCTTGAAGGTGAACTTGCGCTCGGAGGCGGGCTCGATCACCGATGCCGCTGCGGCCAGCGAGACGTTGGGGATCTTCTCTTCCTCGATAATCTTGTTCACGGCCATCGACGAAGGCGTGGTCGTGCAGCAGATGACGATGTGGGCCTTGTCTTCCTGGGCCAGCTTGCGCACCGCGTTGATCGCCTTGGTCGGGTCGGAGCCGTCGTCGTACTTGATGAAACGGACCTTGAAGGGCAGCGAGGTGTCGGCGGCCAATTGCTGTTCCAGCATATTGATCGTCGAGACGGCACCGGCGGCAATGGCGGACGCGCCACCGGTTACGGAGTTGACAGTTCCGATGCGGAACTCGGGCCGGTTATCGGCCATGGAGGTCACCGGGACCAGGAGGGCCAGCCCTGCGGCGGCCAAACAGGAACGAAGGAGTTTCACGAAGCGTCTCCGAGAAAGTTAATAATCCGAACAGCGTCGGCGCGTGGCTTTTCTATCGCTGCTTGCGAATACTATGTATCCGAGCATTTTGAATCTGTATCCCGCGATACAAACTCATCCCGGAAACCAAACGGTTTCTCTCATTTGAAAAACCGGATCGTGTATAAAAACCAATCATGTCGTCTCACTATTACTTCGTCGGCAACTGGCATCACGCCGCCTGGCAGCATGGTTCGGCATCGGGAGTACGCACGCGTGCAGCGTGAAATGGACATCGCTGTTGTGTTAGCATGCGCCGCTCATACCCCGGTCACACCGTTAGGTGTGCTGGGGCGAGTGGTGTGCAAGTTGCTTGTTCGCGCACGATTGTTTGAGTTGTTTGGAGGCGCACCATGTCGTCGCAAGCCCACGGCGGACGTGGCCCGCAAGACCGCTCTTCGGTCTCGGAAACGTGGATGCCGAGAGGCGAATTCATCACCCATCTGCTGGAGTCCGGCATAGGCGAGAAAGTTCGCCTTCAAGAAGGGCAATATCTTTACGGCCAGGGAGAAATCGACCAGCGCTTCTACGTGCTGGTGTCCGGTAAGGTGTATGTCTCGAACCTGAGTGACAACGGCCACGAATCAACCTTCAACATCATGGGGCCCGGCAGCGTGATCGGCGAAGCTGCCGCCATCACCGGACTTCCCCGGTATTCGGCGGCGCGCATGCTGGAGGATTGCGAGTTGCTGCAGTTCCGGGCGGATCGCCTGGACGAGTACATCCGCCAGAGCCCGCGTTTTGCATCGGCGTTGATCTACGCGTTGAGCCTGAAGCAGCGTCACGCAGTGGCGCGGTTGCACCAGGCAGTGTTCGAGTCACCGGATCAGCGCATCCTGCGCCTGCTGGAACAGATGGCAGAAACACACGCCGACCGGCTCGACGCGGACAATCCGCAACTGCGGGTGCACCTGACGCACGAGCAGATCGGCAGCCTGACGAATCTGTCGCGCGTCACGGTGACGCGGACCTTGCAAAAACTTAAACAGGATGGGCGCGTCGATCTGGTTGGCCGCGCCATCGTCTTGTCTTGCAGGAGCGGGCCGCCCCGGCGTTGATCAGGTTTGCCGGTCAAACGAACCGCCGCCATACGTCCACCTTGTCGGTGTCGACGTAAAAAAGCTCGGCAGGGTTTTTATCGCAGTCCGATCCGCTCAGAAGCTGTTGCAGCTATCGCAAC
>JBAUJK010000115.1:0-7964 GCA_049683695.1 Burkholderiaceae bacterium | reverse complement strand
CCGCGCGCCGGCGCGCAGCTGGAAGCGGCGCAGATCATCGGCGCGCTGAAAGGAAGGATGGCCGGCTACAAGGTGCCGAAGCAGGTATTTTTCGAGGAACAGCTGCCGCGCAATACGATGGGCAAGGTGCAGAAGAACGTGCTGCGCGAGCGCTACGGCAAGGTCTGAGGTGGGCGGCGGAGCGCCGCCCTGCGTGCCGGCGCCCCACATACTCCCAGAGCACCACACCCAACTCGGGTGTTGAACGGTGATTTTAGGCGCATACTCCCTGCTACTGTGGAAATGTCAGCGCCCGAACGCCTTCCACAGCATGTAGCCGGCCAGCGCATACAGCATCACCGAAAAGATCTTGCGCAGCGCCGGCACCGGCAAGCGGTGCGCGGTGCGCGCGCCGAGCGGCGCGGTGGAGACGCTGGCCAGCGAAATCACCAGCAGTGCCGGCAGATAGATGAAGCCGAGCGAGCCGGCCGGCAAATCCGGCGCGCTGCTGCCGTAGTAGATGTTCGACAGCGTGCCGGCCAGCGCGATCGGGAAGCCGAGCGCGGCCGAAGTCGCCACCGCCTGGTGGATCTTGACATTGCACCAGGTCATGAACGGCACCGAAATGAAACCGCCGCCGGCGCCGACCAGTCCCGACAGCACGCCGATGGTACCGCCGGCGGCCAGCATGCCGCCGCGCCCCGGCAGATCGCGCGTCGCCGACGGCTTTTTCCCGGCCAGCATCTGCGTCGCCGACACCAGCACGAACACGCCAAAGAATGCCGCCAGCATCGCCGAATTCATCTGCTTGCCGATCCACGGCCCGATCCACGAACCGATCAGGATCCCCGGCGCCAACAGCGCAACGATCCGCCATTGCACCGCGCCGCGCTTATGGTGCGCGCGCACCGACGACACCGACGTGAACATGATCGTCGCCAGCGAAGTCGCGATCGCCATGTGCACCACCAGATGCTCGGGAAAATGGTGCAGCGTCAGCACCAGCGTGATGAACGGCACCAGCAGCATGCCGCCGCCGATGCCGAGCAAGCCGGCGGCAAAGCCGGTCATCGAACCCAGCGCCAGCAGCGCGACGATCAAGCCCACGGTCATGGTTGTCCTTTGGGATCAACCTCGATCGCCAGCCGGCCGGTGATGAAATCCCATTCCTGCGTCGTCACCGGCGTGATCGACAGCCGATTGCCGCGCCGGAGCACGGCCATGTCGGCCAGCTCGTCGTGCATGCGCAATTGCGGCAGCCCGATCAGCCGGATTTTCTTCAGGCCGCGCACGTCGACCTGCAGCCAGCGCGGCTGCTCGCGCGTGGCCTTCGGATCGAAATATTTGCCGGCGGCGTCGAACTGGGTCGGATCGGGATAGGCTGCGCTCACCACTTCGGCGAGGCCGGCGATGCCCGGCTCGGCGCAGCTGGAATGGTAGAACAGCACGCCGTCGCCGATTCGCATCGCGTCGCGCATGAAATTGCGCGCCTGGTAGTTGCGCACGCCGAACCAGCCGATGGTGCGCGCCGGCGCCGCCAGCAGGTCGTCGATGCCGACTTCGTCGGGTTCCGATTTCATCAGCCAATAGCGCATGATCCGCTCCAGGCGAAAAGTTGGGCACAAAAAAAGCGGCTGCATCAAATGCAGCCGCCGCAATTCCAGTCCCCGCCAGTGCCGCTTTGCCGGCATCCCGAACCAGAACGGTTCAAGGTGGTCGCAGGCAGTTCAATTTCGGGTTCGTCGGACTAGCGACGCGCACGCCCATCAAACAATGTCCGTGACCGATGCATGTAAATGGTTCAAGGAATATATGGCAATGGCGAACACGGCAGGGACATTCAGTCTACCCTATTCGCGCCGCATGTGAAACCGTTTGCAGGCTTGCCGGGCCGGATAATCGGCGCCTTTCGCCGCGCGGATTGGCAGCTTGCCAATTGCGCGCGCGGCGCGCGTCAGAACAGGTTTTCCTGCGGCGCCAGCGCCTGATCGAGCACCGTATGCATCGCGGAAATTTTCTGCTTGATCTCGGCCATCGTCAGCTCCGACAGCGGGCCGCTCGGCGACTTCAGCGCCAGCAGTTCGGCGGCGATGCCGAGCGCTGCCATCACCGCGATGCGATCGTTGCCCTTCAGCTTGCCGGCATCGCGGATCGCGCACATCTTGTCGTCGAGATAAGCGACCGCTTGCCGCAGAGCGTCCTGCTCGCCGTCGCGGCATGCCAGCTTGTAGGCCTGCCCCATGATGGATACGTCGAGCTGGATCATACGAGCTCCCGCGCCGGCGTTTCGGCCGGGATCGACGCCAGCAGCGCTGACAGCCGCTGCTGCGCCTGCTCGATGCGCGCGGCGAGGTCGGCATTGTCGGCCGCCAGCGCCGTCGCCTGCAGCCGCAATTCGGAATTTTCGCGGCGCAGCGCCTGCGCCAGCGCTGCCAGTTGCGCGACCTTTTCAGCCAGTTGATCGAAGTCGGAAATCATCCCAGAACTATAGTAGCCGCGACGAACAGGCGTCAACCGCTTCTGCTTTTTCGTGCGCGCCGATTTTGCAAATCCAGTTGTGCAAAAAGAATACTCACCATAAAATAGCCGGATTGGGGCGGTAGCTCAGCTGGGAGAGCGTCGCGTTCGCAATGCGAAGGTCGGGAGTTCGATCCTCCTCCGCTCCACCAGGATCAACGACCCCGGAAGCCGATGCTTCCGGGGTTTTTCTTTTTATCGGCACACGCTTGCGTTCTCTATGGCGGGAACCGGCGCGCTTTACTGTGCCGCTCACCGGGCCGCACACCTTTCCGGCATTTTTCCAAAAGCTGTCAACCGGCGATCGCGAGCCTTCGTTACTGCAGTTGATTCATCCGAATCACCACTCAACTTCTCTCGAAGGATACTTATGAAATCCCTGCTCGCCGCCCTGATCGCCGGTCTGTTCGCCGTCTCCGCCTTCGCTGCCGATCCGGCCGCGCCGGCCGTCGACACCGCGCCTGCCGCCAACGCTGCCGCCCCGGCTGCTGCGCCGGCCACCGCCGCGCCGAAGGCAAAGAAAGTCAAGAAGGCCAAGAAGGCGAAGAAAGCCAAGAAGGCCGCTGTTGCCGACGCCGCCAAATAATTCGGTGCGCAGCGTAATAAAAAGGCAGGCACGTCCTGCCTTTTTGTTTGGCCGATGCGACAATGCCGGTTTTTCCGACGGGATGACTGCACCATGATCCGACTCTCGCATGCCGGCCGGCGCTGGGCGGCGGCCCTCGCCCTGAGCGCCTTCGGCAGCATCAGCGCTTTCGCGCAGCAGACGCTGCCGACCGTCACGCTGAACGCCGGCATCCACCTGATCCATGCCGAAGTCGCGGCCACCGACGCCCAGCGCCAGCAGGGCCTGATGTTCCGCGAAAAGCTCGGAGCCAACGACGGCATGGTGTTCGTGTTCGATGCACCGGCGCAGACCTGCATGTGGATGAAGAACACGCTGATTCCGCTGGCGGTCGCCTTCATCGACGGCGACGGCAGAATCGTCAACATCGAGGAAATGCAGCCGCGCTCGCTGGATTCGCATTGCGCGGCGCAGCCGGTGCGCTATGCGCTGGAGATGAACGGCGGCTGGTTCAAGCAGCGCAACATCAAGGCCGGCGCGCTAATCGGCGGGCTGCCGGGCGCAAGGAAGTAGCCGCCAGCAGGGAAAGGGAAATTGGACGCTAGGTATGGCAGCCGCCGGCCCGAACGCCTTGCCACAGACGACAAAAACCCGGAGGACGCGAGTCTTCCGGGTTTTTCACTGCGCAGGTTCCGCGCCGGCGGCGCGGAGGAGCGGCTGTTTAGGCCAGCGCCTTCAGCGCGGCCGCCAGGCGGCTCTTGTGGCGCGCGGCCTTGTTCTTGTGGATGACCTTCTTGTCGGCGATGCGGTCGATGGTCGAGATCGATGCCTGGAACACCTGCGCCGCTGCCGCCTTGTCGCCGGCGCCGATCGCCTTGCGCACGGCCTTGATGGCGGTGCGCAGCGTCGAACGCTGGCTGGAGTTGTGCAGGTTTTGCTTGACTGCTTGGCGAGCGCGCTTGCGCGCCTGTGCGGTATTTGCCATGAATGTGTTTCCTACTCGAATCGGATGCGGGTTCAAAGCCGTAAGCGGCCGAAGCACGCGCGGGCAGAATTCTGTAAAGCCGTTGATTGTAGCGTTTTTCCATTCTTTGCGCAATTGCTGCGGCGCACCCGATGCCGGCGGCCGCGATGCCTGCCGGCGCCGAATTGCATCGCTCAATATACTGCTGCAAGTATTTTTAGAGCCGCTTGCCACACTTACGGGATAGAGCATTTTTTTCACATACTCCATTTTTTACCGTTCTTGTCCGGTTGCCGAGCGCAGCGACGGCAACGGGAGCGGGTGTGCCAGCGGATATAATCGCGCCCCATGAACCTGCACAAAACCCTGGCCACCGTTTCCGGCATGACGATGCTGTCGCGCGTCACCGGCCTGATTCGGGAAATCCTGTTTGCCCGGGCCTTCGGTGCCTCCGCCTACACTGACGCCTTCAACGTCGCCTTCCGCATCCCGAACCTGCTGCGCCGGCTGTTCGCCGAGGGCGCGTTCTCGCAAGCCTTCGTGCCGATCCTGGCCGAATACAGGACCCGCCAGGGTGCTGCCGCCACCAAGCAACTGGCCGACCACGTCGCCACCACGCTGATCTGGGCGATGCTGCTGGTGTGCCTGCTGGGCATTCTCGGTGCGCCGCTGGTGGTGTACCTGATCGCTACCGGCTTCACCGACAATCCGGACGCCTTCGAAGCCTCGGTGCTGATGACGCGCGTGATGTTTCCCTACATCGGCTTCATGTCCTTCGTCGCGCTGGCCGGCGGCATCCTGAACACCTGGCGCGAATTCCGCATCCCGGCACTGACGCCGGTGCTGCTGAACCTCGCCTTCATCGCCGGCGTGCTGTTCCTGGCGCCGCACCTGGCGCAGCCGATCTACGCGATGGCGATCGCGGTGTTCATCGGCGGCCTGCTGCAGGCGGCGATCCAGGTGCCGGCGCTGGTGAAGATCGGCATGCTGCCGCGCATCGCCGCCCATCCGCTGGCCGGCTTGCGCGATCCCGGCGTGCGCAAGATCCTGCAAAAAATGGGGCCGGCGGTGTTCGCGGTGTCGGCCGCGCAGATCAGCCTGATGATCAACACCAACATCGCGTCGCGGCTGCCGCACGGCAGCGTGTCGTGGCTGTCGTACGCCGACCGGCTGATGGAATTTCCGACCGCGCTGTTGGGCGTGGCGCTCGGCACGATCCTGCTGCCGAGTTTGTCGAAGGCGCACATGGACGGCGACCGCGCCGAATATTCCGGCCTGCTCGACTGGGGCCTGCGCCTGACCTTCCTGCTGGCGCTGCCGGCCGCGGTCGGACTGGCAACGCTGTCGGAGCCGCTGACGGCGACGCTTTTCCACTACGGAAAATTCGATCCGCTGGCGGTGGCGATGACCGGCCGCGCGCTGGTGGCCTATGGCGTCGGCCTGATCGGCCTGATCCTGGTCAAGATCCTGGCGCCCGGCTTTTACGCCCAGCAAGACATCAAGACCCCTGTCAAGATCGCGGTCGGCGTGCTGATCGCCACCCAGGCGATGAACCTGCTGTTCGTGCCGTGGCTGGCGCATGCGGGGCTGGCGCTGTCGATCGGGCTGGGCGCCTGCGTCAATGCCGGCGTGCTGTTCTGGAGCCTGCGCCGGCGTGGCATCTACGTACCGCGGCAGGGCTGGGGACTGTTCTTCGCGCGGCTGGCCGGCGCACTGTTCCTGCTGGCCGGCGTGGCGCTGTGGAGCGCCAGCCATTTCGACTGGCTGCAGCTGCAGCAGCATCCGCTGTGGCGGGTCGGCGCGCTGCTGCTGGTGCTGACGGCCTGCGTCGGCGCCTATTTCGGCGCGCTGTGGGCGACCGGCTTTCGCTTCGGCGAATTCCGTCGCGTCGAGCGCTAGCCGGAACGGCGATGGAACCTGCGTCGCCAGCATGGGTCATGACATTTAAGCGAAGCGCCAACCGGCATCGAGCGCCACGATGATCCATCCCCTAGACTACTTCACTTCGCTGGTCCAGCAGGACGATGCGATTCCGCTGTTCGAAGCGGCGCTGTCGATCGCGCAGGGCGCCTCGCCGCAGCTCGACCTGATGGCGGTGCAGCTGGAAGTCGACGGCTTTGCCGAGCGGCTGCAGAAGCGGCTGCCGGCCGATGCCGGCGACCTGCAGAAATTGCGCCTGTTGAACCATTTCTTTTACCGCGAGCTGGGTTTCGGCGCCAACCTGAACAATTTCTACGATCCCGACAACAGCTATCTCGACCGCGTGATCGCGACCCGGCGCGGGATTCCGATTTCGCTGGCGGTGATCCTGATGGAGTTGGCGCAGCAGATCGGGCTGGACATTCGCGGCGTCTCGTTTCCCGGGCATTTTCTGCTGAAACTGCCGCTGTCGTCCGGCGCCGTGGTGCTCGACCCGCTGAGCGGCGCCAGCCTGTCGCAGATCGAGCTGGAGGAAAGGCTGGCGCCCTACCTGCAGCAGTTGCCGGAACTGATCGAGCTGCCAGTAACCGAATTCCTGCACGCCGCCGCCGCGCGCGACATCCTGGTGCGGATGCTGCACAACCTGAAGGCGATCTTTCTGGAAAACCAGCAATGGGAATCATTGCTCGACGTCCAGCAGCGGCTGGTGATCCTGCTGCCGGACGAAATCATCGAGCGGCGCGACCGCGGTTCCGCCTACGCGATGTTGGAATGTCCGCAGGCCGCGCTGCAGGATCTGGAAGCCTATCTGCGCGCGCGGCCGGACGCCGCCGACGCCGCCGACATCCGCGCCCGGCTGCCGCAGTTGCGCGCCGCCAGCCGGCGCCTGAACTAGGCTAGGATCGCGGCGGCGCCGCGCTCATTCGCCGGCTTCGATCCGCTCCCACTTTTCCAGCGCTTCCAGCAGCAGCTCGTCGATTTCGGCGTAGCGCTGGTTCAGCCGCTGCGCCTCGTCCGGCTGCCGGTACAGCTCGGGGTCGGCCAGGCGTTCGCCGATGGCCTTCTGCTCCGCTTCCAGTTCCGCGATCCGTTGCGGCAACTGTTCCAGCTCGCGCTGCTCCTTGTAGCTGCGCTTCTTCGGCTTGGCGGCCGCCGTCGGCTCGCCGGCCTTGGCGGCCACCTCCCGGTCCGCCGGCTTGGCGGAAGCCTTCGGCGCCGGCTTGGCGGCGCGCGCCGCTTCTTCCTCCTTCACCCGCTCCCAGTCACTGTAGCCGCCGACGTATTCGCGCCAGCGGCCGTCACCCTCGGCGGCGATCACCTGGGTCACCACGTTGTCGAGGAAGGCGCGGTCGTGGCTGACCAGGAACACCGTGCCGTCATAGTCCTCCAGCAATTCCTCCAGCAACTCCAGCGTGTCGATGTCGAGGTCGTTGGTCGGCTCGTCCAGCACCAGCACGTTGGCCGGCTTGGCGAACAGGCGCGCCAGCAGCAGCCGGTTGCGCTCGCCGCCGGACAACGACTTCACCGGCGAGCGCGCGCGTTCCGGCGCAAACAAAAAGTCGCCCAGGTAACTCATCGCATGCTTCCTCTGGCCGTTGATCTCGACCCAGTCGCTGCCGGGCGCGATGGTGTCCAAAAGGCTCGCCTCCTCGTTCAGCTGCGCGCGCATCTGGTCGAAATACGCGACCTGCAGCCGCGCACCCTGGCGCACGCTGCCATGATCCGGCTGCTCCTCACCGAGGATCAGCTTCAAAAGCGTCGTCTTGCCGGCGCCGTTGGGGCCGATCAGGCCGACCTTGTCGCCGCGCAGGATGGTGGCGGAAAAACCGCGCACCACAGTCTTGGCGCCGAAGGATTTGTCGACGTCGGCCAGCTCGGCGACGATTTTGCCGGAACGTTCGCCGCTGCCGACGTCGAGCCGGATCTGGCCCTGCAGCTCGCGCCGCGCGCTGCGCAGGCGGCGCAGCTCTTCCAGCCGCCGCACCCGGCCCTCGTCGCGCGTGCGGCGCGCCTGCACGC